>JAFNYX010000054.1 GCA_017654125.1 Alistipes sp.
ACCGTTTTTTTATGTCCGGGAGACCACTCGTTATCGGAGCGAAACCTTCAATCGTGGCTTACGATTCTTTGGCAAAATCATCTTGCACTTGTGCTCCGCCACAGCCACCTGCTTGCGCGTAAGACGCTTGCCGCTGTGCGACTTGTAAAGACGTGCACCGGCCGAGAACGTCGCGTATCCTTCCGACTCGTCCGAAACCTCGATTGTGCCCGCGTAGGAGATTTTCACCTCGTTGTTGAGCATGTCCTTGAACGAGAACAAGAGGTTGTGACCCGAGCCACTCTTTTCGATGGTGAGCTCACCCGAAACCGCAGCCGCATAATCCACAACGTAACCATCGTTATCCAGAGTTGCCCACCACGAGCCGAGCAGATACTCATCCACGTCGAGGCAACCCGGCATAACCGTTCCCTCCTTGCCAATCTCTTCGATAGACGAAATCGGCAACACACCGGTCGGAACACCCTTGTTCGAGAGAGCCGAGAAGCACTCGAAGAATACGCAATCCGACGAGGTGGTGTACAACTCAAAGTAGAAGTTACGCGTGCCGCAACCATAATAGTCGCCATAGTCGCCACAATATACCTCCGTAGCCGTCAGCGTAAGGTTGCCCGAGAGCGTACTGTCGCCAATCGTAAAACCGAAGTTTTCACCTCCATTGCCCGAACCGCTGTCCGAACCACTACCCGAACCGGTGCCCTCATACACGAATTGGTGCTTCGTCAGGCCGGTCGTAGCCTCGCCATCGTAGCCAAAGACACAAACCGTAAGATCGTCGCCGGCTTCGAGTGCGCCCGTATAGTCAAACTCGTTCATGCCGTAGCCGCCGATATAAAAATCAATGCCCGAATCCTTGGCGTCGGCAATAACAAACTCTATAATCTCGCTATCGCTCTTGCCGGCCAATTCCTCCGTATAATATAAACCAATCATGTAGTACTCATTGGCGATGGATGGCGTAACGGTAATGATTGCGTCCTCGTGACTCACCGTGAAGGTGTTCAACGACGGCTGTGGCGCAATCGTCTTAAACGGCATCACCTCGACATCGGTCGTCACCCGACCATCGGCCGAAACACCGGCCGCAAAGACATAGTATTCGGTCTGCGGGTCGAGGGTGCAGGTGCAGAACCACGTCGCCTTGCCCTCGTTGAGAAAGTCTATCAGCGACACTTGCTCTTGGAATACCTCCTGATAGATGAGTATCGTCTCCTCAATATCGGCAATAATCTCCTCTATAAGCACCTTCGGATCGTCGTACTGCTCATACTCCGCACGCTCGATAATATCGAAGTAGTAGGTGTTCGCAATGTTCGGCTTGACCTCAACCTTCGCGCACGAGCCGGTAATATCCGACACCGAAAATGCAAAGTTCTTAATCGGCGTCGGGTCTATAACATCGTCGCCATCGGGAGTCTGTCCCGTCTGATCATCATTTCCGCCATCCGGCGTCGGTGTTGGCTCACAACCCGTTGTCATCAGCGCAATGGCAGCCAGCAACATCATAAAGAAACTAACCTTTTTCATTTTCTGTTTTTTGTGTGAAGTGTGTTATATATTAAAATTTATCTCAATTTACTCGAAATGAGCGACATAAATTCCTCGCGCGTACGTGGGTCGGAGAGGAATATGCCCGTAAATGCCGAGGTTGTGGTAGCCGAGTCCTGCTTCTCGACGCCGCGCATCTGCATACACATATGCGACGCCTCGATAACCACCGCCACGCCCATCGGGTCGAGAGCCTCCTGAATCGAATCGCGAATCTGCACCGTCAGTCGCTCCTGCACCTGCAAGCGGCGTGCAAAACACTCCACCACGCGTGCAATTTTCGACAGACCGGTAATCTTGCCATTCGGGATATAAGCCACGTGCGCTTTGCCGACAAACGGCAACATGTGGTGCTCGCAGACCGAGAAGAGTTCGATATCCTTGACGACAACCATCTGCTTGTACTCCTCGCGGAACATTGCCGATTGGAGGATGGCAATCGGGTCCTCGTCGTAGCCCTTCGTCAGGAACGACCACGCCTTTGCCACGCGCTCCGGCGTCTTGATAAGTCCCTCACGCTCGGGGTCCTCGCCCAGCAGACGCAACACCTCGCGAAAATGATATTTTAATTGTTCTACGTTTTCGAGGTCGTAGTTATCCTCGCGCTTGTAATTTGCCATAAAAGTTGCTTTTTTTGAGAAGCTGTTTAAATTTGTTTGCGAAATTATTTTATAACTATTTTGTGGCTATATTTTCTTCTAATTTGAGGCGTATAGCGGTGGCTATATAACGAGAATTAGAAGTAAAAAGAGCTGTAAAGAGCATAAAAGAATGAGGTAAATAAATTTTAACCTGCTTCTGATATTTTATTTGTCTGTTTTGCGTAAAAATTCGACCAAACGTGCTACGGCGCGACCTCGGTGCGAGATTGCATTCTTCGCCTCGGCCGGCATATCGGCAAAGGTCTCCTCGCGGCCCTCGGGCTTAAAGAGCGGATCGTAACCAAAGCCGCCAGCACCCGACATCTGCTCTGCTATCACGCCATCGACGCGACCCTCGAACAGATACTCCCGACCGTCGAGAATGAGGGCAATAACCGTACGAAAATGTGCCCGACGGTCGCTTTTATCCGCCAAATTGTGCAATAGCAGGGCGTTGTTCGCCGCAAAGTCGTGCCCGTCGGTGGCATATCGCGCCGAACGCACACCCGGCTCGCCACCCAGCGCATCGACCTCCAAACCCGTATCGTCGGCAAAGCAGTCGCGTCCCGTACGCTCGTAAACATATCGCGCCTTTTGCAGGGCATTGCCTTCGAGCGTCGCCGCCGTCTCGGGAATCTCCTCCGTAATGCCGCACTCGGCGAGCGTCACCAATCGGAACGCATCGCCCAAAACGGCCTGTACCTCGCCCAATTTATGGGCATTATTCGTTGCAAAAATTATTTCTCTCATTACTCAAAATATCTCTCGTAGAAAATCTCGCCGTTGTACAAGAACGCACCCACGTGATGTGTTGTCCCATCGTCGAGATTGGTGTAAAGAAGGTCGAAACCGTACGAACAGAGATCCTCACCCTTCATAACAATCGGCTTAACGGTGTGCCACTCGATTTTGTATTGACCCTTTCCTTTCAAATAATTATACTCATCGGTAGAATTATACAGAACCCAACCTTCGAAGGCCATCTGCTTATCTATTCGATAGTTGCTCGCCTCTTTTACCAACTCGTATTCCACATCATAGCGCAGCGCTTCTGTATTAGGTGTCATATCCTCCGGAATATCGCCACCAGTACTAAACTCAAAACGTCCCGGTGTGCCATCTTTGCCCTTGATGCGTGCTATTTCGAAAACTATTTTGTCTTCGCCACGACCAATTATCCACTCGCCACCCTCGCTGAGAAGTTTGCCGTCGGTCTGCACGCATATCTCGGAGTTCGACTCTCCGTATTGACTCTTGTGGAACAGATATTTGTTCTCTTCCACCGTAATAGAGCCATAGGTTTCCATATATTGAGCCGTGAGCGTTCCCAACAGAACGTTGTCCGATTGCATCAACACCTCGGCAAGTATAACGTAGTCAATCTGTTTGGGAACATAGTTGCACGTTGCGTATTGCACTTTGTTAAAAATCATTCTCGGCACCTTATTGTAATCGCGGATACCGCCATCCGACAAGCGGCACGACGAGAAACCCAACAAGGCGATAACGGCTGCAAAAATATACTTTTTCATAACGCTTCCCTCCTCTATTTTTTGTTTTTACCTGCGGCATCGAAACGATAGCCCATACCTATACGGAAAATACCCGACGCACCGAAGCCCACCTCGGTAAAACCGAAGAATTTGCGACCGAACGAGCAACCGACAAGCGTCACATCGCCCCACGGCAAAATCTCGTACATGTCGGTCATCACACCAAGCGAAACCGACGAGTAGAGCTGCACCTTCTCGCGCCAATACCATACGAAACGTACCGTCGGCATCACACTCAACATATACAAATTGTTGTTTTCCAACACCTCGTTCGTCAGCGTGTGGCGCGTTTTACAGGTCGAAGCACCGAACGAAACCGTCGCACCGTACTGCAACCAACGGAAGTGGTGGTAGGTGTAGCTGAGCGAGTAGATACCCACAAACCAACGTGGCGTGCTATACGTATCGGCATTTTTCAGCGAGGTGTTAAAGCTGGTAGCCGCTAAATCTAAATCACCATAACAACCCCAATCGTCCAAAAATAAGCTCGTCATCAAACCGAGCGAACCCACACCCACACGAATATCGTGCTTGTCGATACGTTTCGGCAGCACAATCTGCTTGGTAACGATGCTCTCGTCGCCCATCTTCGTAATGTGCTTGATGACGGTCTGCGTGTCATCCTTCACAATCTTCTTCTCGCGCACTTGTGCCGAGACGCTCCCAACTGCCGTAACCACAACGGTCAAGAGCAGAATAAGTGTTTTGTTCTTCATTTTTTATATATTTTATAGGGTCTGTTAGGGGAGGATTTACAACACTCGCCACTCCCTTAAATTGTATTTTGAGGTGGGATTTACAACGCTCGCCTTGATGCGAGGCGAAGGGCTGTACTTGGCGTACTGCTCTTTGCCGAGAAGCAAGGTAGCGGAAGTAAATACCCCTCACAAATCAATTTTACTTTGCTATTTCAAGTTGCTCCACCTTATAATCCGCAACACATTTATCAATAATCGCCTTCACTACGGTATCTATCTCGGAACCATCGGTATAGTCGGCAGGGCAGACGTGATTGACGCGGTTGTCGCGGATGAGTGTATTCATC
>JAFNYX010000055.1 GCA_017654125.1 Alistipes sp.
ACTTGCCGCTCCGTTGTACGAGTGGGCAAAACCGGATGCGTATATGTCGCGCGAATTGCAGAATCGTATGGAGCTGATTAACGATAAATGTATGGCGCGAGCCGGTTTTCGTTTGGCTGCGTTGTTGAACGACATATTCAAATAGCGGATAGCTATATAGACGTTTAGGCGGACAACAGCTTCGGAGGGGAGCGGTTGTCCGCCTATGTTTTTGTAGGCGCGCGTGCGGATTAGGCCGTTGTCAGATAACGGTCGGCGTATTGTGTTTTTTGGGGGGCGAATTTTCGTCTTTTACAGACGGTCGAGACAGCGAATGATAATCGCTGTGCTGTCGCGAATCTCCTCGTCGCTGATGATGAGCGGTGGCGATATGCGGAACGCTGTGTCGCAGAATAGAAACCAATCGCTCATGATGCCCTCTTCGGCAAACATCTCCATCATGCGGAACATCTTATCCGACGAGCCGAGTTCGATTGCCAGAAGCAGGCCGCTGCGGCGAATTTCGCACACCTGCGGATGTGTAACGAGTAACTGCTCGTAGAGGGCTCCCTTGCGTTCAACATCGGCAAAGAGTTTGTGCTCGGTAAGGTAGCGCAATGAGGCAAGGCCTGCGGCACAACATACAGGATGACCGCCAAAGGTTGTAATGTGGCCGAGCACGGGATTGTGCGTGAGCGTACTCATAATCTCGTTCGAGGAGACGAATGCACCGAGCGGCATACCTCCGCCAAAGGCCTTGGCAAGGCATACAATGTCGGGCGTAACTCCGTATTTGCACATTGCGAACGGCTCGCCCGTACGACCCATTCCGGTCTGTATCTCGTCGAATATGAGCAGAGCTCCCACTTCGTCACAACGCTTGCGTAGCGCTTGCAGATAACCCTCCTTCGGAGGACGCACGCCCGCTTCTCCTTGTACCGGTTCGCATAGTACGCAGGCGGTTTGTTCGGTGATTTGTGCAAGGTCGTCGAAAGAGTTGAATTCGATGGCTTTGGTTGCAGGTAGTAGTGGTCGGAATGCGTTTTTCCACTCCTCGCCTTCGGGTGCACCCATCATGCTCATCGCTCCGTGGGTCGAGCCGTGATAGGCGCGACGCATAGAAATCATCTCGGCTCGTGCGGTGTATCGTTTGGCGAGTTTCAGCGCACCCTCGACGGCTTCGGCTCCCGAATTGACAAAATAGACGCTTTCAAGCGGCGATGGCAATAGTGCGGCAATCTCGGTTGCATACTCCACCTGCGGACGTTCCAACAATTCGCCATATACCATAACGTGCATGTATCGCTCCACTTGACGCTTTACGGCCTCGATGACAGCTGGATTCGAGTGTCCGGCGTTGCTCACTGATACTCCTGCCACCAGGTCGTAGTAGGGTTTGCCATCCGGTGTATAGAAAAATACCCCTTCGGCTCGCTCGACGGGAATCATCATTGGCGAAGGTGAAGTCTGGCCGACGTGTGCCAAAAAGCGACGGCGCAGAATGTCGTTGTTGTGCATGCTATTTTGTGTTTTCGTAAATTAACATTACCTTTACTGCGTCGGAGTTGTCCGACTGCGATATGCAAAAGTAGTAAAATCTCCGCGAAAGTAAACATTGTGAGGGAGAAAAAGTGCAGAGAGAATTATGTCAAGTTTTAAGGAGAAACGTGTGCTTATCACCGGCGGAGCGTCGGGAATAGGCAAGATTGTGGGACGCATGTCCTTGGAAAAGGGTGCTTCGGCACTCGTTATTTGGGATATCAACCAGCAGAACATCGACGCTACGGTTGCGGAGTTTGCCGCTTTCGGCAAGGTTTTCGCTTATCGGGTGGATGTGTCGGACGAGAGTTCGGTTGCACAAGCCTACGAGCGTGTGCGGCAAGAGGTAGGTGCGGTGGATATCCTTATCAATGGTGCAGGAATCATAACGGGAAACAACTATTTTGATGCGGTTACATCGGCCGAAATCCATCGAACGATGAATATCAATGCTACGGCTCCGATGATTGTTGCACAGCAGATGTTGCCCGAGATGGTGGCTCGCGATAGTGGTCATATCTGCAATATCGCTTCGGCAGGAGGCCTGATATCCAATCCGCGAATGGCGGTCTATGCTGCGAGTAAGTGGGCGGTCATCGGTTGGTCGGACTCGGTGCGTATCGAGTTGCGCGAGCGAAAGAGCCGCGTGCGTGTGACGACCGTTGCACCGTATTATACCAAGACAGGTATGTTTGATGGTGTGCGTTCGCGCGTGTTGCCGCTACTCGAACCGGAATACGTAGCCCGTAAAATCGTGCGTGCCATCGAGCATAATACGGGTTTTCAGTGTATCATGAACTTCGTTGTGCCGCTCTCGATGCACTTTGTGCGAGCAATGCAGGGCTTGTTGCCGACAGCCGTATTCGATTGGCTTTTTGGTGAGGTCGTGGGCATATATCATACGATGGATAACTTTACGGGACGAATCAAACGTTAAAAAACGATAGTGATTATGGTTGAAAATACATCACAAATCTATATTACGAATACGCTGTGTGCGCAACGCGCGTATTTTCGTAGTGGAGCGACGCTCGATGTGGCGTTTCGTCGTGAGCAGTTGCGCCGTTTGCAGGCCTCTATCATCAAGTGGGAGCGTCCGCTTGCGGAGGCACTCTCTCGCGATTTGCACAAGTCGTACGAGGAGGCATATTTGACCGAAATCAGTATCGTGCTTGGCGAAATCCGCAACCATATCAAGCATCTCGACCGTTGGGCTGCGCCCGAGAGCGTACGCACGCCGTTGAAGATGTTCCCGTCGCGCAGCAAGGTGGTGAGCGAGCCTCTCGGTACGACGCTCATCATTGCACCGTGGAACTACCCCGTACAACTATTGCTTAATCCGTTGGTGGGAGCCATTTCGGCGGGTTGTACAGCAGTGCTTAAACCGTCGCCCTACACGCCGACCGTCGCATCGATTCTCGAACAGATGATTGACGATACGTTTGAGGATAAGTATGTGGCCTTGGTTCAGGGCAACCGCGATGTCAATGCGATGCTCTTGGCGGAGCGATGGGATTTGATATTCTTTACGGGCAGTCCGTCGCTCGGCCGTACGGTTATGCAGGCGGCAGCGCGCCATCTTACACCTGTCGTGTTGGAGCTTGGCGGTAAGAGCCCGTGCATTGTCGATTGTGATGCGGATGTGAAGATTGCGGCACGACGCATTGCGTGGGGTAAATGTATAAATGCGGGTCAGACCTGTATTGCGCCCGATTACCTGATGGTGCATAGCGCAATCAAGGAGCGTTTTGTTGAGCAGTTACGTAAGGAGTTCCGTTCGCTGCTCGGCCGTAAGGCGCATAAGACAAAACATTTCGGCCGTATAGTGAATGAGCGGGCCTTCGACCGTCTGGATAGTTATCTGCAAGATGCCGAAATTTTGATTGGCGGAGCACGCGATCGTGCCGAGCGATTTATCGAGCCGACGGTTGTCGGTGGCGTTTCGCTCGACTCGCCGATTATGCAGGAGGAGATTTTCGGTCCGATATTTCCGTTGCTTACATTCGAAACAACGGACGAGGTGATAGAGTTTGTTAAGCAACGCGAAAAACCGCTTGCGCTCTACTACTTCGGTTCGGTTGCAACGGGCGAACAGATTTTGCGTCACACCTCGTCGGGCGGTGCCTGCATTAACGATACGATTATGCACATTGCCAACGAAAATCTGCCGTTTGGTGGTGTTGGTAATTCGGGGATGTCGTCGTATCACGGTCGTGAGTCGTTCGCCGTATTTTCGCACCGTCGTTCCGTGGTTACCACTCCGACATGGCTCGACCTTCCGTTTAGATATATGCCGTATAGGTTGTTTTCGATAGTGAAAAAAATCTTGTAACATATTTACCTCGTCCTGATGTGATGACGGATAATGATGAGGTGATGATGAAGAATGCCCGCCGAGTGAATCTCGACGGGCATCTTTTATGAGGTGGTTGCGTGCTAACCGCGTACCATTTTATACTTTTCGATGAGCAACTCCACAACGGCGTCTGTCGCCTTCGGGAATACCTTGCGGAGGTCGATTTCGTCGGTCGTTGTAAGTATCGCTTTGAGATTACGCATAAACGTATCCTTGATTTCGGTAGCAAGATTAACCTTCACAATACCCTCGGCAATAGCTTGTTGCACCATTGCGTGCGGAATGCCCGAACTGCCGTGTAACACCAATCCGACGGGAGTTGCTGCGTGAATTTCTCGCAGACGGTCTATGTCGAGTTTCGGTGGCTGCTTGTAGAAGCCGTGGGCCGAGCCGATAGCAACGGCAAGCGTATCGACGCCCGTCTGCTCGACAAATGTGCGTGCCTCTTCGGCGGTGGTAAATCCTCCGCCCTGCTCTTGACCGAGTTTTGCGACGTAGCCCAACTCTGCCTCAACATTTACGCCATACGGACGGGCCAACTCCACGACGCGACGAGTTGTTGCGATATTCTCCTCGAATGGGCGTTCGCTCGCGTCAATCATCACCGAGTCGAAACCCGCATCGAGACATCGCTCAACGAGTTCCACCGAGCCGCCATGGTCGAGGTGAATCCATCCGCGCACACCGTAGTCGGCAATCGCCGTGCGGGCCATCGAAACCGCCTGGTGCAAACCCATATAGTCGATAGACGAGCGGGTGAGTTGTAGCAATACGGGCGAATCGGTCGCCTGTGCTGCACGCATCACACCGGTAAGCGTCTCAAAGTTGTAGAAGTTGGTTGCGAGTACTGCCTCGCGACGCTCGGCGCACTCTTTGAGTAACTCTTTTACGTTCATTTTTTTGTGCGAATTATTAAAAAAGGGCCGACGAACCGACATGTGGTGCGTTAGCCCTCTCTCTTGTTATTCTGTTTTTTTCTTCTCGCGTAGGAATAGATGTTCCAATAGTAAGACTACGATGATACCCATCACAAAACCGTTGCCCGCAATCGGTCGCAGTATCGACGGAATAGCGGCAAGTGCCGTTTGTGGTGCGAACGAGAGTATGATGGTTACCATGATAGGAATACCCAGCACCAGGCCGTCCTTGAAGGTGGACGATGCGCCACTCTCATGCATCAAGTGGAATCCGGCGGCAATCTGTGTTGCCATCAGGTACAATAGTACTACGCCCATTACAGGTTGCGGTATGGTGAGCAGTATAGCCACAAGGTCGGGTACGCATGCAATTGCAATCATGGCCACCGCCGCAGGGATGATGGTGTAGCGCGAGCCACACGAGGTTGAAGCCACGACACCGGGCGAGAGTGAATAATCGACCGGACCGACGATGCCACATGCTCCGCTTAGGATGTTCATCACGCCGGTAAGAATCATGCCGCGCTTTTGGCGACGCTCCATCCCCTCGGCCTCTATAAATTCGCCGAGCGACTGTACGGAGCCTACCTCGTTGATGAGCAGTGCAATGTAGCAGAAGAGGAACGCCACGACCACTCCTGCATCGATATTGAAATCGGCGAGCAACAGTTGTGCCGGCACACTATCTGTCACGAAGTGTGTCGGGAACTCTGTTGCAGCGTAGTAGATGAGCGAGCCAAAAATCATCGCAATAATGACGACCATCGTCTTCCATACGCCTCGCAACAGATTGTTAGCCGTAGCCATCGCGATTACGCAACCGAAAGCGAAGAGCAGTGCCGTACCTTGATGTGCCGCGTCGGCGAATACCATTCCGACAATCGGTTTTGACATCGTGAACGATATGAGGACGAGGATTGACACCACAATTCGTGGTGTGAAAATCTTCTGTACGTGTTTCAGTGCACCGCATGCAGCCAAAAGGGCGATTAGTGCACCTCCGACAACCATTGACGGATATATTGTGCTACTATCGTGCCCTTGTCCCGCCGCAGCGAGAACACCCATGAGCAATACAGCAGCGGGGCCTGCAACAAGCGGTAAACGATGACCCCAGAGTGCCTGTGCAATCATCGTTATACCCATCACGGCGAAGAGTTTCTGGGTAAAAAATACGGTCTCGCCGGCCGGCGCCACGAACGTACTTGTCAGCACCACCGGAATGCATATCATCAGCCACTGCAATCCGTAGAGGAGCATAGCTCCCCACGACGGACGCTCATCGACTCCGAATCGTAATTTCATTGTTTACTCAACTTGTTATTTTGTGCACATCTCGGCAATCAACTTCTTTGCCAATACCGGATTGTCGGTAGTGATGAAATCGACGCCCTGCTCGATAACCCAACGTAATGCCTCTTCGTCGTTTACCGTCCATACGTTCACCGTCAGACCGAGTTTCTGGCACTGCTTGATCCACTTCGGGTGCTTTTTCAACACGTCGTATTTGTAGTCGATACCCGAAATGCCCATACCCTTTACGTAGTCCGGCTTATAGTCACCGTTAAGATATGCGATAGGGGTGCCCTTTGGAGCAAAACGCTTCAATTCGAAACATACCCACGGACGGAAAGCGATATACTCGACGCGCTCCTGCAAGCCGTATTTGGCAACGAGTTTTACGGTCTGCTTTACGATTTTGGTCTCCTCGGCAGGTGTCGCGTGGCTCTTAATCTCGATGATGAGCTTGGTGTAAGGGTCCTTCTGTGTCTGCGAGAGGTACTCTTCGAGCGTCGGCATGTGCTCGCCATTTTCGAGTGGAATTTCATGAATTTTCGCGAGTTTCGTCTTCTGAATCTCTACACGTTTGATACCCTTGTCCTTGTAAACACTCTTATCCGGGTGCATGCTGCCGTGTGCAACCACAATTTTACCATCCTTTGTGAGGTTGATGTCGCACTCCGAACCGTAGATACCCAACTCCTGGGCCTTCTGCAAAGCCGCGATAGAGTTGCGGCACGAGCCATCCGTTGCATGGAAACCGCGATGGGCGATAACTTTCGGTTGAGCGATTGCGGCAATCGACACGCAGAGGGCAACTGCCAAAACGAGTAACTTTTTCATAATTGTTTGATATTTTTTTGGTTTAACTTAAATTTTTGTCGTTTTTCGCCGTTTTTGTCATTTGTATATTGCCCGTAGTCTTCGTTCGAGTGAACGATAACGGGGGCTTACAATCAACAAATGTAGCAAAGTTTCTACGAAAATACAATTTCGATACAATAAAATTTTATGCAGTATTGTGTTATTTGTCGGAAAATGTTATCTTTGCGTGTTGGATTATGCAAAAAAAACGGATAATTTATAATGTAATATCATACTATTATGGCTAACAAGATTTCTGTATCGGTTATGTGTTCGGATTTGATGAATCTCGAACGCGATATCAAAACTTTGGAGCGCAACGGCATCGACTGGTTGCATATCGACGTTATGGATGGCCATTTCGTTCCGAACCTTACTTTCGGCCCCGATTTTCCGAACGCGATGCACCGCGTGACAGACCTTCCGCTCGACATTCACTTGATGTGTGAGGATCCGGAGTTTATCTACTCGAAGATTGATGTTCATGCCGGCGATATCATCTCGTCGCACGTTGAACTTAATAAGGATTTCAGTGAGTGGGCTGCCGAGGTTCATGGCAAGGGTGCAATGTTTGGTGTTGTGGTAAATCCTGATACTCCGGTTGATTCGGTTGCTCCGCACATGGCTTATACCGATATTGTTACACTGATGCTCGTCTATCCGGGTTTCTCGGGCGCAAAGCTTGTCGATGGTATTTTGGATAAGGTTGCAGAGATGCGTAAGTGGCTCGACGAGCATGGCTACGCACACGTGCTTATCAGTGTTGATGGAAGCGTGAGTTGCGAGCGCGCGAAGTTGATGACCGAGATGGGTGCAAACGTGTTCGTAGGTGGTACGGCAGGTGTATATCGAAAAGGTATGACGCTTGAAGAGTCGATACCGCAGTTGCGTGCCGCAATCGCAAAATAGGGTACGATTGTATATGGAACGTCGCAATAAAGTATTCGATTTTCTGCGTGAGCGGGGAATCGAATACTCTTTTTATGAGCATCCCGAAGCCCCAACCATCGAGATTGCACGCGAGTATTGGCGTGCCGACGGTTCGAAACACTGCAAAAACCTATTTTTTCGCAATCATAAGGGCAATCGTCACTATTTGGTAGTTTTCGATAGCGAACGCTCGCTTGCAATTCACGACTTGGAGCATCGTCTGCATCAGGGGAAGTTGTCGTTCGCTTCGGAACAACGCATGGAGCGCTATCTCGGTTTGCGTCCCGGTTCAGTGTCGCCTTTCGGATTGATTAACGATGCGGAGTGCCACGTGCATCTGTTTCTGGACAAGACGCTGCTCGACTATCCGTCGCTGAGCTTTCATCCGAACGACAATCGTGCAACGGTCGTAATCTCGCAGACAGAGTTTGCGCGCTATTTGGAGGAGGTCGGAAATACGTACGAGTATTTGGAACTCTATTAGGTAGGGCTAATTTGCAGAGTGCATCGCCCTAAAAGCGGTTAAACGCCGCAGCAAAAGTCTCGGCTGCCTGGTCGAGACCTTTTTGTAGTTTGCTACCCACCATCATACGCATCATCATATTCAGGTCGGCGTGCAGAACCATTCGCATACGGGTATCGGTTGGCGTCACTTCGTGTAACTGAATCCAGAACGAGAAATCAATCGGTACGCCACCTTCGTCGCCCGTAATCTTTACGTGCTTACACTCAACTTTATCGACCATACGCAACTTCACGGTGAAGCCCTTCACCTTGAACGAGCAGGTGTCGGAGGTTGCCTCCCACTCCTCGACTTTATCTGCCACGGCGGGCGTGAGTAGCGAGAAATCGGAGATGAGCGGGTAGATTTGTGCTGCCGATTTGAATATCTGTTGCTGTTTCGATTCGTACTTTTCCATGTCGCCCTTAATTTATGCGTGAATTGGTGGTTAATCTCATTTGAGAGCGCAAAGATATGAAATTTTG
>JAFNYX010000056.1 GCA_017654125.1 Alistipes sp.
TAGTCTGCGACTGTAACGAGGAGTTGAGTGTGGCACCCGTCGAGGGTTGCTACAAACTGCACGAAACACCCTGGCTTGAGGAGTATCCCGACAATATACCTACCGATATTTTTGAGGTACGTTTCAAGAATACACGCCGTTCGTATTACCGCAACGTAAACAATTTGCCACTCAAGCGTGGTGACATTGTAGCGGTGGAGGCCTCACCTGGTCACGACATAGGTATCATCTCTTTGACGGGAGATATGGTAGCCAAGCAGATTCGTCGCGTAGGATTCACTCCCTTCAACGGAGAGTACAAGAAGATTTACCGTAAGGCCAAGCCCTACGATATTGAGCGTTGGCAGGAGGCTATCGCATTAGAGCACGACACGATGATTCAGTCGCGACAGATTGCAGCCGAGATGGGACTCGATATGAAAATTGGCGATGTGGAGTATCAGGGCGACAAAATCAAGGCTATTTTCTACTACATAGCCGAGGGGCGTGTCGATTTCCGCGAACTCATCAAGGTCTTTGCCGAGCGTTTCCATATTCGCATCGAGATGAAGCAGATTGGCGCACGTCAGGAGGCGGGCCGTATCGGCGGTATCGGAGCCTGCGGACGCGAGCTCTGTTGCGCATCGTGGATTTCAAGTTTCTCGAGCGTAACGACAAATGCCGCCCGAGTGCAGGATATTTCACTTAACCCATTGAAGTTAGCTGGTCAATGCTCTAAACTGAAGTGTTGCTTGATGTACGAATACGACGTATATGCCGATGCTCGCCAAACGCTTCCGCGTGTGCGTGAGCCGCTGCAGGCAATCGATGGCGAATACTATTTGGTTAAGACCGACATCCTGGCTCATACGATGTCGTTCAGCAGTAGCAAGGATGCTATGGTGAATGTCGTAACCATCCCCACGAAGCGCGTACGCGAGATTTTGGCAATGAATCGTGCCGGCAAGAAGGTAGAGTCGTTAATTGACAAAGATAGCGTTATGGAGGTTGAAGAGCCTACATTCCGCACCGAGGAGGATAGCATCACTCGTTTTGACAACCAGAACAAGCGTCGTCGTAACAACCGCAAGGGCAAGGAGCAACGACAGCAGAGGGCTAACAACAAGGTTTCGGAGAGCAACTCTTCGGCTGAGGAAGGTCATAATGAGGGCAAGGAGCAGCGTGACAACAACGAACATCGTCAGCGTCGCGACAACCGCCAACGCCGTGACAACCGTAACGAGAACCGTGCCGAAAATCACGCGCACCGTGCCGAGAAGAACAATGCGGCTCCACAGGATGCAGAGAACAATGCACCCAAAGAGCAGCACGAGGGCCAGCGCCACAATCGCCGTAACTTCCGCAACGGACACAACCGCCACAATCGTCGCAACCACGAAGGCAGCAACCACGGAGGTGGCAATGACGGTGGCAACAATGGAGGCGGCAACGGCGACAATTAATCCTCAACGAATATCAGAGCATAAATTATAATGCCCAAATTCGCACAAACATATATCATAAAAAGTATGCGGCTCGTACTATTTTGCGTAGCCGTATTGCTTTTTGTGCA
>JAFNYX010000057.1 GCA_017654125.1 Alistipes sp.
GCGCACGTCTCTCGTTTATGGGTCTGCCTTGCCCGAATATCTTTGCCGGCGGTATGAACTTCCACGGCAAGTTCGAGTACTGCTCGCTCAACTCGATGGAGAAGGCGGTAAATGTGATTATCAATCTCTGTCAACTTTGGGCAAAATAGTGGTTCCGTTAGAACGATTTTCAAGATTAGAACTATGAGCAAACGTTACGGATTTGTGAAGGTTGCTGCGGCAACACCTCTGGTACACATAGGCGACTGCGCAAGCAACGCCGAGGCCATCGACCGCATGACTACCGAGGCGGCGGGGCGCGGAGCGAGCATCGTAGTATTTCCCGAACTCTCGCTGACGGGCTACACCTGTGGCGACCTATTTCTCCAATCACGTCTGTTGGAGGCGGCTGATGAGGCTCTCGCACAACTACTCGCCACACCGCGCGAGATTGTGTCGATTGTCGGCATGCCGATTTACTACAAAAACAACCTCTACAACTGCGCCGTTGTGATTGCCGAGGGTAAAATTTACGGTGTGGTGCCGAAGAGCTACATTCCGAACTACTCGGAGTTCTACGAGAGCCGTTGGTTTACCGAGGGGCGCGACATTCGCAACGCCGAGATTACGCTATGCGGCGAGCGCGTGCGTTTCGGTACGGATTTGCTGTTCGACGTTCACGGCGTAAAGTTCGGCGTGGAGATTTGCGAGGATTTGTGGGTTCCGGCTCCGCCATCGTCGGATATGGCTTTGGCCGGTGCAACGCTTATCTTCAACCTCTCTGCAACGCCCGAAATCATGGGTAAGCATACCTATCTGCGCTCGCTCATCAAGCAACAATCATCACGCGCACTGTGTGGCTACATCTACTGCTCGGCAGGCGTTGGCGAGTCATCGACCGACCTCGTATTTACGGGCAATGGAATAATCGCCGAGAATGGGAAAATTATTGCCGCACGCGAGCGTTTTGTACGCGAGCCGCGACTCACTATCGCAGATATCGACGTCGAGCATATCCTCAACGAGCGTCGTCGCCATACGTCGTTCATCAACCTCGATAACCGACACGATGCCATTCCGCTCCCAACCCAACAGGCGGAGAGCGAAATCGAACGCGAAATATCGCCATCGCCAATGATTCCGACCGACCTCAACGAGGGTTGCCGCGAGGTATTCAACATCCAAATCGCCGGCCTTGCACAGCGTCTTTCGCACACCCGCTGCACGAAGGCGGTAATCGGCATCTCGGGTGGATTGGACTCAACTCTCGCACTGCTTGCAACGGTTGCGACGTTCGATCTGCTCGGACTCGACCGCAAGGGTATTGAGGCGATTACGATGCCGGGCTTCGGCACCTCCGATCGCACATACGCTAACGCACTGACACTGATGCGCGAATTAGGCGTTACGATGCGTGAAATTTCGATTCGAGCCGCATGCGAACAACATTTTAAGGATATCGGCATCTCGGCCGACGACCGAGGCGCAGCATACGAAAACTCGCAGGCACGCGAGCGCACACAAATTTTGATGGATATCGCCAATGCTGTCGGCGGATTGGTTATCGGCACGGGCGATTTGAGCGAAGCGGCACTCGGTTGGGCGACCTACAATGGCGACCATATGTCGATGTACAACGTAAACTGTTCTATACCGAAGACTTTGGTGCGTGCGCTGGTCGAATGGGCAGCAGACAACGACACGAATGAGCGCGTACGAGCAACTCTTAAAGACATCGTTGCAACACCCGTTTCGCCGGAGTTGTTACCGGCAACCGAACAGGGCGAAATAGCACAGAAGACCGAGGAGGTCGTAGGCCCGTACGAGTTGCACGACTTCTTCATCTACCACTTCATCCGCAACGGCTTCTCTCCACGTAAGATTGCGTTGCTTGCCGAGCGCGCATTCCACGGAGCATACTCCCGCGAAGAAATTCGCCACTGGCTGACGCTCTTCCTGAGACGCTTCTTCTCACAACAATTCAAACGTTCGGCCGCTCCCGATGGTCCGAAGGTCGGTTCCGTATCGCTCTCGGCACGAGGCGATTGGC
The DNA here is from genome assembly GCA_017654125.1 of Alistipes sp. Lineage (GTDB taxonomy): Bacteria > Bacteroidota > Bacteroidia > Bacteroidales > Rikenellaceae > Alistipes. The sequence continues at coordinate 2,030 of JAFNYX010000057.1, forward strand.
GCATGCCGTCCGATGCGGTTGCTGCCGAATGGCTACGTGAAGTTGAGACGCTCTGACACACATAGGAGGAGAAAAAAATATCGGATGTTCGGCATGCTTTGTCCCCATAGACGGAGCGTGCCGAACCCTTTTTGGTACGGTTTATGAAACGGTGCGAGGTTGTTAATCTTAAAAACTTTTTATGACTATGAATCAACATCACACCTGCAAGACCGACACCTCCTGTTCGGCCACAAAAACACGTCTCGAAGCTGCTCCATCGGAGTTTATTCCTCGCCACTCGACTCCGCCCGAGCAGGCTTATCAGATGGTCAAGGACGAGACATATCCGCAGACACAACCACGCCTGAATCTGGCAACCTTCGTCACAACCTACATGGACGACTACGCCACAAAACTGATGAACGAGGCCATCAACGTCAATTATATTGACGAGACGGAGTATCCTCGCGTGGCGGTTATGTGCGGCCGCTGCATCAACATCATCGCTAATCTGTGGAATACACCCGAGCGAAGCGAATGGAAGACGGGTGCTGTCGGCATCGGCTCGTCGGAGGCGTGTATGCTGGGTGGCGTCGCGGCTTGGTTACGTTGGAAGGAGCGTCGCAAGGCACAGGGCAAACCGTGCGACAAGCCAAATCTCGTCGTGAGCACCGCATTCCAGGTCGTATGGGAGAAGTTCTGCCAGCTGTGGCAAATCGAATTGCGTCAGGTGCCGATTTCGCTCGATAAGCCGACGCTTGACCCGACGGATGCCATCGCCGCCTGCGACGAAAATACTATCTGTATCGTGCCAATTGCGGGCGTTACATGGACCGGTCTGAACGACGACATCGAAGCTCTCGATGCGGCACTCGACGAGTATAACAAAAAGACGGGCTACGACATCCCGATTCACGTCGATGCAGCTTCCGGCGGATTTATCCTACCGTTCATCAAGCCTGACAAAAAGTGGGATTTCCGCTTGAAATGGGTCTATTCCATCTCCACATCGGGCCACAAGTACGGACTCGTCTATCCGGGCTTGGGTTGGGTCGTATGGAAGGATAAAAAATACCTACCGAAGGATATGTCGTTCAGCGTGAACTACCTCGGTGCTAACATCACGCAGGTCGGCCTCAACTTCTCGCGTCCGGCAGCGCAGATTCTCGGCCAATACTACAACTTCATCCGCTACGGCTTCGAGGGTTACCGAGAGGTACAACAGGCTTCGATGGATATCGCCGAGTACTGCCACAAACGCATCGGCGAGATGAAGTGTTTCAGCCGATACTCGAAACGTGTCGATAATCCGCTCTTTATCTGGTATATGAATCCGGAGTACGACAAGACGGCAAAATGGACGCTCTACGACCTGCAAGCCGCCTTACAGCAGAGCGGTTGGATGGTGCCGGCATATACGATGCCGAAGGCCATTGAGGATATGGTCGTGATGCGCGTGGTTGTGCGTCAGGGCATGACACGCGATATGGCAGACATGCTGCTTACGGACATAGCCAATGCCGTGGCCGAATTCGAGAAGTTGAAATACCCTACCACGTCTCGACTTGCCTACGAGCAGCGCGAACGCCAGATGGGTAAGGTATTTACGCACTAAATCACTGCACACGTACGTTCCCGAAAACACGTACGCACAAAAAAAAGTGGGTGTTGCTCACACGAGTGACACCCACTTTTTTCGTTATTTACCGACGAGTTTATCGCCTCTCTACATATTCTGCCAAACGAGAGCCGACGCACCGAGAATCGCCGCATTCTTGCTCTGCAAGCCCGAAGGGAGCACCTTCACCTTGTTCTTGAAGGCGAAGAGCATATTCTCCTCCATATACCACTTAATCGGATCGAGCAACAAATCGCCAGCTTTTGCCAGACCGCCGAAGAGGAAGATTGCCTCCGGCGAAGTGATGGTTACCGCATCGGCAAGAGCATAACCCAAACGCTGGCCCGTCACACGGAACGCCTCCAATGCAATCGGGTCGCCTTTGGCTGCCGCCTGCGAGAGCATTGCCGAGTCGAGATCATCGAACGAAATAGCGCGCAACGGCGAAGGGTCGTTCATCGTTGCCATCAACTCGAAGGCCGTACGCTTGATGCCGATTGCCGACGCGTATGCCTCCAAGCAACCCTTGCGTCCGCAACCGCAATCGCGACCGCCACGCTCGACGATAACATGGCCGAACTCGCCCGCAAAACCGTCATGGCCGTAAATCATTTGGCCGTTCGAGACAAAGCCCGAACCGACACCCGTACCGAGCGTCACCATGATAAAGTCCTTCATACCCTTGGCATTACCATATACCATCTCACCGATGGTTGCGGCGTTGGCGTCGTTCGTAACGTAGATAGGCACACCCGGAAAATACTTACCCACATCGCCCGCGAAGTCGAACATACGCAGCGACTCGTCCTGCACCGGATCGTCGGCCGTAAATTTCCACAAGTTTGCCGGCGTCTCGATTGTGCCCTTATAGTAGTTGGCATTCGGCGCACCGATACCGATACCAATCAACTCGAACTCGAAATTTACCGCCTTGACCAGCGTGAGCATCGCCTCACACAAATCGGCAACGTAGCGCGGATAGTCCTTGTAAGCGGGATATGCTCGTGTCGAGATGACCGACTCGCCATAGAGTTCGCCCTTCTCGTCCACCAAACCAAATGCAGTGTTGATACCACCGATATCGACACCAAATGCTAATTTTTTCATTGTTTTATCCATTTTTAGGTTGTTTCGTTTCTCGTGTTTTAATATTCGCTCGGCACTCCGAGCCACTCACAGTCGTAAAGATATGCAAAAAACGTGGGAGATACAAATTTTCGTCTGCGAACGGTCAAAAAATCATTTCCAAACAGCACCTTTCTTTGATAGGGTCGATTTTTTTGATAGGGTCGATTAAGGTCAGGTAGGGTCAGATTGGGAGCGCCATTGACAATTAAAAATTGTTTTTTCTTTTTTCGGCCTCCTCTCTAACCTCTCGCCAAAAAAATCTCACAAAAAAACCGTTGAAATCGTGAAATTTATCCCTATATTTGCCTAACGATATGGGATTTCAGCGGGA
>JAFNYX010000058.1 GCA_017654125.1 Alistipes sp.
GCCCAGATCGCAAGATGTTGCCTGTTAACCCAGGTGTCTGCTCGTCGTATATCTACTCGCTCAAGCCGGGCGACAAGATTACTATGTCGGGTCCTTACGGAGAGTTCTTCTTGCCGGATAATTTGCCGGATACACAGGAGCTTATCTTTATCGGTGGTGGTGCAGGTATGGCACCTATGCGTTCGCACATTATGCACCTCTTTAAGACCGAGAAGACCAAGCGTCCGGTTACCTTCTGGTATGGTGCTCGTTCGCTCAAAGAGGCGTTCTATTTGGAGGACTATGCAGAGATCGAGCGTGACTTCCCTAACTTCAAGTTCAATCTTGCTCTCGACCGTCCGGATCCGGAGGCAGACGCAGCAGGTGTTGACTACAAGGTTGGCTTCGTTCACAACGTACTCTTCGAGAACTACTTGAAGAATCACGAGGATCCGGAGGGATGTATCTACCTTATGTGTGGACCTCCGATGATGGTTGCTTCGGTTGAGAAGTTGCTTGATTCGCTCGGTGTTCCACCGGAGAATATCCTCTATGATAACTTCGGTGCATAGCGAGTGATGTGCAGAAAATAGACACACCAAATGGGTGTGTTAAACGCAAAAGCGGCAGGTGCGAATTTATTCGCAAACCTGCCGTTTTTGTGTTTAATCATTTTATGCTATTTTCTGCACGTCCGAGCTCCCGCCCGAAGACGCAGACATCCTTGCGATGTCTGCAACTGAGGCGCTATAAGGTTGGGTGTTTGGCAGGTGTGAATTTATTCGCAAACCTGCCGTTTTTGTGTTTAATCATCACCATAACGCAAGGTCTTCAACCTGCTCCATGCCACACGCTATAACAACAAAAAAAAGGAAGACTTTCATCTTCCTTTTCTGCGGTGCGTAGGGGACTCGACCGCCAAAGGTTTTTAACCTTTGGTGACGCCGAAATACCATTGAAATTATACATCATTATTTCGGCAACCCCTGCTGCTATGTGAGAGTGTGCTATGCTGAGCAATGTTTTCGTTTCGTGTGGGATGGGGTTGCCTGTTTGCAGGCGTTTGTGTTATGGTGGTGAAAGCAGAGGGCTTGCACTCGCGGCGAATCATCACCATAACGCAAGGTCTTCGACCTGCCCCATACCACACGCTATAACAACAAAAAAAGGAAGACTTTCATCTTCCTTTTCTGCGGTGCGTAGGGGACTCGAACCCCTGACCCCGTGCGTGACAGGCACGTATTCTAACCAGCTGAACTAACGCACCGTTTTATTGCTGATTGCGAGTGCAAATATAGAGCAAATTTTACATTCTGCAAACTTTTTGGCAACTTTTTTTCAAAAAAATATCACTTTTTGAAGAAAGAAAAATTAACACTTCCGTAACTCCTTAATTGCCAAAAATATTCGTTTTTCGAGAAATCGTACTTGTCCGAGTGCTCGAAGATGAAAATTCCGTCATTTTTGAGAATTTCACCTTCCAAGACCATATTCACGATTTCGTCGGCACCCTCCAAATCGTACGGTGCATCCGAAAAAACGATATCAAACGACTTCGGACACGAACGCAGATAGAGAAATGCGTTAGCCTTTACGGCAAAGACGTTTTCTGCGCCGAGCTCGCGGAGCGTTTGACGGATAAAGTTGTGGTGCACGGCGTTTATCTCGACCGACGTCACACTGCGCGCGCCACGCGAAGCAAACTCGTAGGTTATCGAGCCGGTGCCAGCGAAGAGGTCCAACACGTCGCACTCCTCGAAATCGACAAGGTTTGTCAGTACATTGAAGAGATTCTCCTTCGCAAAGTCTGTTGTAGGTCTTGCGCGGAGGTTACGCGGCGGGTTGATGTTGCGTCCGCGATATTTGCCACTGATTATTCGCATATTACCTGTTTGAAATATCGTTTCAAAAGTGCGGCGGCGCTACGGCTGCCATTAATATATATAGGTATATTAAGCGGAATGCTTTCAGCCTCGAAAAGACGCGTCGTGTAGTAGAGGATGTCATCGTCTGCACCGATAGTTAAAGCCTCCGCAAAACGTAGAGTTTCGGCGGTGTGATAACAGACGTAGCAAACACCTTCGCCTACGCCGATTGTTACGCAATGCTCTGCCGGATGGCGATTGTCGAGCAACGGGGTAGTAAATTGCGCGCGGTCGGCAAGTTTTGCGCTGATGCTCTCGTATGCTACACGGTTGATTGCTACGACGGCTGTAATATCATCTTCTCCCTCGATTGCTATGACAACTTCGTCGTGAAGTGGCTCAATTCCACATACAGCCAAATACTGTGTGGCCGCATTTGCCGAGAATTCGGTGCGTGGAATGAGTGTGACGCGTGGCGTGTCAATGACAAAGCGAATCCGCGTGTCGGCATTTGTGGCTGTTGTCGGAAGTGTTGCCACAGAAAAAGAGTGTCCACCCGAATTGAGCCGGATGGACACATCGTTTTGTTGTGGTATTGGATTACTCCCAGTTACCTGCCTCATTGTTACCGCTCTCCATCGAACCGAACTTAATGCCCGGATATTTGTTAAGCACGTTCAAGCAGTTGTCCACCAAGTTGATAACTTGCTGACGATAAGTAATCGTGTCGAGGAATGCAATGTAAGGAGCACGGCACTCAACGGTTGGGATAACGATTTTCGACTCCGTAGTAAGGATACCTGCGTCGAGAATAAACTCGGTCTGGTTGTCTGTGAACGGAATGTAACGAAGGTTCTGAACATCCTCCATCGAGAGGTGGTTGAAGAGCGAGTCCTTAACCGAGTAGGTAAATTTCTCGATGTTCTTCTTGCGGAGCTTCTTCAACTGAGCCATTGCTACCGAGTCGTCCTCATCGACAATCTTACGCTCGCCCTCCATCGTTTCGTTTGCAACGAAATTGATGAGAGAGTCGAAATCGGCGGTAAAGTGCTGATACTTGCTCTTGAACTGACGCTCTGCCGTACGAATGTCTTTGATACGCTCGATAACGGCCTTCTCGCGAATTTTCTGCTCGCTCTCGAACTTGATAGGGGTGGCAATGAGTACGTAAACGTAGAATGCCAAACCAAGAATCGCCAAAGCGAGGACAAATTGGATTAATTTCTTTCCCATTTTATTTATTTTTTTTAAGTTTGTAGCAAATTAAAACGTGTACGAAATGGATAGTGCCATTATCGCGAGCCAAATTTACGCAAAAATCTCGGTTCAACCAACTATAAATCAAAAAAAAATCATCGAAAGTGTTGCATCTTACCTTTCTGATGAAGATTTTTCGCGCATTTTTGTTCTGAATGGATATGCAGGAACGGGAAAAACCACACTTATAGCAGCGTTGGTTGCGGCATTGAAGGGGTTGGGTGTCAAGACGATTTTGATGGCTCCGACGGGCCGTGCGGCGAAGGTTCTTTCTCACTATTCGGGCGAAAAGGCCCTGACCATCCACAAACGTATCTATCGCGAGCAGACTAATGCAGCCTATGAGTCACGTTTCTCGCTGAATCTCAACCGCGAGCAGGATGCTGTGTTCATTGTCGATGAGGCATCTATGCTGTCGAGCGGAAGTGCGGATGATAAGACGATTTTCGGTAGTGGCTCGCTGCTAGACGATTTGGTGCAGTATGTGCGTAGCGGACGTCGTTGCCGATTGATTTTGGTGGGCGATGCAGCACAGTTACCTCCGGTTGGTGATGATTACTCTCCGGCGCTTAATCCTGCGGCGATGTCCGAATATGGCGAGGTGGTATATGAGTCAATGGATGAGGTCGTGCGTCAAGAGCAGACTTCTGGTATCCTGTTTAATGCGACATTGGTGCGATGTATGCTCGAAAACGGTTTGTATGAGATTCCGACTTTCGATATGGATTATCCCGATATCTGTGCCGTACAAGGAGGCGAGTTTTTGGAATTGTTGCAAGATTGCTACGACCGCTATGGTAAGGATGAGACAATCGTTATTACACGCTCGAATAAACGCGCAAATCGTTATAACGAGGGTATTCGTCGTAATATACTCTTCGCTGAGGAGGAGATTGAGGGTGGCGATATGTTGATGGTAGTAAAGAATAACTATCACTATACGGAGCGTATCGAAAACTGTCCGATGAGTTTCATTGCCAATGGTGATATCGCTCGTCTGCGTCGTCTGCGTCGCGTGGAGCAACTCTATGGCTTTAATTTTGCCAATGCTGTGCTGACGTTTGGCGATTATGATGATACGGAGGTAGAGTGTAAAATTCTGCTTGATACGTTGCACTCTGAGTCGCCATCGCTTACGCGCGATGAGAGTCAGCGTCTGTTCTATGAGGTCGAGAAGGATTATCTGGATTTGAAAAGCAAACTCAAACGCTTTAAGGAGATACGTGAAAATCCGTACTTTAACGCACTTCAAATAAAGTTTTCGTACGCCGTTACGTGCCATAAGGCACAGGGTGGTCAGTGGCGGGCGGTTTTTATCGACAGATTTCTATTTGGCGATGAGCCGATGACGCGCGATATGATGCGCTGGCTATATACGGCAATGACACGTGCTACGGATCGTCTCTATTTCGTCAATTTCGATGATAGATTTTTTGAGTAGCGATTTTAATATTTATGATTGTCGGGTAACTATTACATTGTATAGATTCATCATACTTTGCATATAATATCATGAAACACGTTATCCGTATTTTTATTTTCATAGTAGCATTTAATTGTTCGGCGTGATACGCCGGAGTCACAAATGTTGACTATACCGACGATGAAGGCGAATATGACGGCATTTCTGATTACGGGCGATTCGAGCCGAAATAAAGTGCAGACAATGCCTGGTGGTGGTTTTGAAACGGTGCGAATAGAGTTGCCACGCGAGTGGAATACGCTGATGCAGGAGAAGGGTTATCGTTCGATTTCGGATTTTTATATAAAGTAGTATCAATATAGGTTGGTAAATTTACCGACCTATTTTTTTTGTTCGGATAAGCCAATATTTCAATAAATATCGTTATATTTGCCAAATATAACCCATACTCAAACAACGGAGATTTGGCTGCTGAAAAGAAATATGTTGAGACTCCCCTGATGAAGCAATATTACTCCATCAAGGCGGTACACCCTGATGCGATATTGTTGTTTCGTGTCGGCGACTTTTATGAGACATTCGGTGAGGATGCCATTGAGGCGAGTTCGATACTCGGTATTACGCTGACACGTCGTGCTAATGGCGCGGCATCGTTTGTCGAATTGGCCGGTTTTCCGCACCATGCAGTCGATACGTATCTTCCAAAGTTGGTTCGCGCAGGCAAACGAGTTGCTATTTGTGAGCAGTTGGAGGACCCGAAATTGGTTAAGGGTTTGGTTAAGCGTGGTGTTATCGAACTTGTCACGCCGGGTGTTGTGATGGGCGACAATTTGTTGGAAAACAAGGAGAATGTCTATCTGGCATCTGTCTATTTTGGTCGCGAGCATACGGGAGTTGCGTTCCTCGACCTCTCGACAGGCGAGTTCTTGATTGCCGAGGGTGACGACCGCTATGTGGACAAACTATTGGCAAACCTCTCTCCGAAGGAGGTTGTTTATCAGCGAGGTTGGGATGATAGGTTTCGCTCGCAGTTTGGCACTCGATACTACACCTATCGCTTGGATGATTGGGTATTCTCGTATGATGTGAATGTCGAGCGATTGTGTACGCAGTTCGGCACGCCTAATTTGAAGGGATTCGGTGTGGATAATATGCGTGACGGTGTCGCAGCAGCGGGTGCTATTCTCTACTATCTCGAATTTACGGAACATAAGCAGATTTCGCACATATCTTCAATTTCGCGTCTTGATAGAGACGATTATGTTTGGATTGATAAATTTACGATTCGCAACCTCGAACTATTCTCGGCCGGTGGATCGGATGCTTGTTCGTTTGCGACGGTAATTGACCATACTGCAACTCCGATGGGTGGCCGTCTATTGAAACGATGGATTGCACTACCGATTCTCGATATTGAGAAGATTACGCGTCGTCAGGATGTTGTGGCGGCCTTTGTTGATAATCGCGATTTAGCCGATGCAGCAAGCGAACAGATTTCGGGCATCGGCGACTTGGAACGTATTGCTTCGCGTGTGGCATCACAGCGCGTTACACCGCGAGAACTCATTCAACTCAAAAATTCGTTGCAGTCGCTCGAAATGCTTAAAGCTGTTTTGGAATCGTCCGATGTGGATGTTTTGCACAGCTTTGCAGCACAGATAGATACACTCGCAGAGGTGCGCGAAAGACTTGCCCACGATATATATCCCGATCCGTCGAATAACCAGATTCAAAAGGGTGGTGTGATTGCCGATGGTGTCAATGCCGAGTTGGATGATTTGCGTCGTATTGCCCTGCATGGCAAGGACGTGTTGGCGGGTATTTTGCAGCGCGAGAGTGAACAAACGGGTATTCCGTCACTTAAAATCAGCTACAACAACGTATTTGGTTACTATATTGAGGTGCGTAATACGCATAAGGATAAGGTGCCGGAAACGTGGATTCGCAAACAGACGTTGACCGCTGCCGAGCGATACATAACCGAGGAGTTAAAGGAGTATGAAGCGAAGATTCTCGGTGCGGAGGAGCGCATACTCGCTATCGAACAACAGATATACAACGAAATTGTTGCCTACGTCGCGCAATATCTCAAACCATTGCAAGCGAATGCCCATACGGTGGCAACTATCGACTGTCTGCACTCGTTTGCAACAATGGCGGTGCGTCATAAATATGTTCGCCCAACGCTTGATAACTCGACGCGTATATCGCTCAAAGCAGCTCGCCATCCGGTGATTGAGACGCTTATGAAGATGGGTGAGCAGTATGTGCCAAATGATTTGGAACTCGACTCCGAACAGCAGCAAATCATTATGATTACGGGTCCTAATATGTCGGGTAAGTCGGCTCTGTTGCGCCAAACGGCTCTTATTGTGCTAATGGCTCAAATGGGCTCGTTCGTGCCAGCCCGACAGGCGCATATAGGCCTTGTGGATAAGATATTTACGAGGGTCGGTGCGTCGGACAACATTTCGCAGGGCGAATCGACATTTATGGTCGAGATGCTCGAGTCGGCAAGTATCCTGAATAATATTTCGGGGCGAAGTCTTGTCTTGCTCGACGAGATTGGTCGAGGAACAAGTACCTATGACGGTATCTCGATTGCGTGGGCGATGGTTGAGTATCTGCACAACCATCCGACTGCGCATCCGCGTACGCTCTTCGCAACGCACTACCACGAACTCAATGAGTTGGAGAATATGTTGCCGCGTGTCAAGAACTACCACGTTACGGTTA
>JAFNYX010000059.1 GCA_017654125.1 Alistipes sp.
CTAAGTGTAGCACCACCTATGACCTCAATAATGGAGGCACAGCCAAGACTGGAGATAGCAGACCTTTATACAGATACCGCACCACACTTAATGGACAAAGGTTGATAGTGCACAACTGATACTCATGATGTGAATACAGCATCAATGACGAAGGAAGCGGCATTGTCATATTTCAGCTTGGGAGAGTTGAGGATAGGGTTCTCTACCTGCACGCGAGTACTATAACCTGCTATATTATCTCAGAACTTTTGAACGACCTTATTGCATTTATTGAGACCTTTGTTTACTTTTGTTGCACGAAGAAATGAATTGTAAAATGACTACCGACGAACGATATATGGCGCGATGCCTGCAGCTGGCTGCGAATGGAAGGTTTGGGGCGGCTCCTAACCCAATGGTAGGGGCAGTGATTGTGCACGATGGACAGATTATCGGTGAGGGGTATCACCGCCAATGTGGTGGCCCACATGCCGAGGTGAACGCGGTGAGTTCGGTGAAGGATGAGTGTCTGCTGCGTGAAGCGACGATGTATGTGAGCCTTGAGCCGTGTGCACACTATGGCAAGACTCCGCCCTGTGCCGACATGATTGTGGATAAGGGCATTCCTCGTGTAGTTATCGGGTGCCGCGACAGCTTTGACCAGGTGGATGGCAAGGGCATACGGAAATTGCGTGAAGCGGGTGTGGAGGTCACCGTAGGGGTGCTCGAGAAGGAGTGTCTGGAACTGAACCGAGCCTTCTTTACCTATCACGGAAAGAAACGCCCCTACATCACACTGAAGTGGGCGCAGAGTGCCGATGGGTATATGGACAAGGAGCGAACTTCGCTTGCGGATGGCGATGCGGTGCGCTTCTCGACGGATGAGACGACGGTGCGTGTGCACCGTTTACGCGCACTGAGCGATGCCATTCTCGTGGGGAGACGAACAGCCGAGCTGGACAACCCCTCGCTCACTACGCGGATGTGGCCGGGAAGAAACCCATTGCGCTTGGTCATTGACAGAAGGGGAGAACTCAACGACAGCTTGAATCTCTTTGACGAGGCGACTAAAACTATCGTATTCACCGAGGTTTTTCGAAATTTCGGCGCATCGGAAGGTGTTGAGCAGGTGCTACTCGACTTCTCCCACGACATCTTGCCGCAGATGATGGAATACCTTCATGGTCGCAAGGTGCAGCGGCTGCTCGTAGAAGGAGGCTCGATGCTGTTGCAGAGCTTTATCGATAACGGCCTTTGGGATGAGGCTTTTGTGGAGGAGGCTCCCTTTGCCCTTGGCTGTGGCGTGAAGGCTCCATGTATCGACAATAGCTACAAAAAAGAGAAACTTGAGAGCTTTGGACGCCAAATTTCGTATTTTTTACACGAAAAACACATCTTTTAATATAAAAGAACTTAAAAAGTAGGGCATAAGCGGAAAATTGTTGCTAATTTTGTCGGTTGAATCTATAATAGTGACTCAAAATGATGAAAAAAATAGCAACCAGTCTTGTATGTCCGCTTGTCGGTGCATTACTCATGACTTCATGCTTGGGAGGTGAAGATGCTACAGAATTGTCTTCGAACGTGGCGTTACTCTCCTTTAGCATCGGGGACCTGAAGACAACGCACATCATCAAGAAGGCTGATGGTACCGACTCGACCTACACGACCCAGATAAGTGGCAGCGCGATAGAGTTTACCATTGACCAAATCAAACATCTTGTCTACAACACAGATTCGCTCGCATACAACACCAATGTGAAGCGTGTGCTGGTAAACGTGAAGGCCGATGGTGGCATCTACTATTTGAAACCTGACGGCACAGCTGGCTCGGTGGAGGATTCTATCGACTTCACAACTCCTGTGACATTCTGCGTCACATCGTATGACGGGCAGTTCAAGCGTGATTACGTGGCGAGCATCAACGTACATCAAGTAGACCCGGAAAAGACGGAGTGGTATAAAGTGGAAGGTACTAACCTACCTACTCTGGATAGGCAGAGGGTGTTTGTCAAGGACGATTGCCTGTATGTGGTAGGCGCTGCAGATGGCGCATACTATACCGCTTCGGCAACATTAACAGACTACACCAATTGGGCAACTACAGAATGTAGCGGCATCGAGGGCAAGTGGGTTACGGCATTGCTTGTGGACGAAGTGTTCTACCTGAGAACTGATGTAGGGCTCTACTGCTCAGAGGATGCTGTTACGTGGACTGAAGCAGGTAATGAAGCCGAGGTTAATGCGCTGCCAGGAGAAGGAATTAGCCATGGCGTCGCTTGGTTCTGTCAACCCTTGAAGACCAATGATGGCATCGTGCGTACCACCTTTATCGCTACACCTGAAGTGGTTGACACTTGTGCACAGGTATGGCTTAAGCTGAGCACAGAAGAGTCTTGGATGGAAGCGAAACCCAAGGGAACCAATATCTATGGTTGCCCTAACTTGGAGAACCTTGCCGTGATACAATATGCAGACAAGATGTATGCCTTTGGCGGTAAGAGCGTTGGTAGCCGTAAGGTGCCTCTTGCAGCGTTCGGTGCCTGCTATGAGTCGCGCGACAATGGTGTGACATGGAAGGTGAACGAAACGGCATTCAGCCTACCCGAAGAGTTTGAAGGACGAGATGAAGCCTTTACTGCCACTACCGATGGTGAATATGTGTGGGTGATATGGAGCAATGGTGAGGTGTGGCGTGGTCGATGGAATGGAATAAAATAGTTGACAATTCACAATAGACGGTTGGCAAATTGTTTATAGTACTCTATGATGCACGAGATACGACAGAGGATAGGTGAGTTGGCAGCGGTACTGCTGTTGTTGCCTGTGTGTGCGGTATCGGCACAAGAGCTGGAGTACAATATGGAGCTGGGTGGTATGGTGGGCGGATGCTTTTATATGGGCGATGCCAATTATGCCACACCTTTCAAGAATATGTCCATGACAGGGGGCATATTGGCACGATACAATATAAATCCTCGAATGGCAGTGAAGGGGGACCTTGCTATGGGGCGTATCAAAGGTTCGACCAAAGGGTTGGCAAATAAGTTCCCCAGTGGTGAGCACAGCACCTTCAGTCGTAATGTGTATGAACTGGGAGCACAATTTGAATACAACTTCTTTGCTTATGGTACAGGGGCGGGATACAAAGGTAGTCATCGGTTGGCACCCTACCTCATCGGTGGATTGGGACTGACCTATGCACCAAAGCCTGCTGATCATGTGGTGGCAATGAGCTTCCCCTTAGGACTTGGCGTGAAGTACAAAATAGCAGAGCGCATTAACATGGGAGCCGAGTGGACTATGCGTTTTACCACATCGGACAAGTTGGATGTGACCAGCAAGGAGGGTTTGCAGCTCAATGACCCCTACGGAGTAAAGAGCAAGGGACTGAAAAACAGGGATAGCTACTCGTGGTTGGTGCTGTACGTTAGCTACGATATGTTTCCCAAATACAGAAAGTGCAATAATTAACGAGGAACTCACAGATATAAAAACTCATCAACTCATATGACATATAAGGAACAGTTAGACATGAACCGCATACCCCAACATATTGCCATCATCATGGATGGTAACGGACGTTGGGCAAAGGCTAAGGGAAAGAAACGCGGCGAGGGGCACATTGTGGGCGCACAGGCGCTACACGACACGATGATGTATGCAGCCAAGTTAGGGGTAAAATATATTACCGTGTATGCCTTCTCAACCGAGAACTGGACGAGACCCGACGAGGAGGTCAACGGGTTGATGGCACTGTTGTTTGAGAAACTCGATCTGAGTGTCTTCATGGATAACGATGTGCGCTTCTGCGTCATTGGCGATACCGAGCGCCTGCCCGAGAAGGTGCGTGAACGTATGAACTACTGCATCAGCCAGTCGGCAAACAATAAGTGTGGAACACTCACTGTGGCACTCAGCTACTCATCAAAGTGGGAACTCACCCAATCGGCCAAGCGCATCGCTGCGATGGTGCAAGAGGGTAAGATGGGTATTGACGACATCACCGACAAGACCATTGACGGGACCTTGTGCACTTCGTACATGCCTGACCCTGACTTGCTGATACGTACTGGTGGAGAGACTCGTCTGAGTAACTATCTGTTGTGGCAATGTGCTTACACGGAACTTTACTTCTGTGACACCTATTGGCCTGACTTTGGCGAAGAGGATTTGTGTAAGGCCATCTACACCTTCCAGCAAAGAGAGAGAAGATTCGGTAAGACAAGTGAACAAGTTGCCGAGGGAAACGATAATAAATAAAGGAATGAAAAAGAGCAGACACTTTGTTAAATATGTCGCGATGATAGTACTTCTCGCACTGCCGTGTGAGAAAGCTATGGCACAGGCTGAATCCACGGACACCATCAACAAGCCTGCGGTGCTATACTCGGCTCCCAAACGATATGAGATTGCGGATATCACCGTCAGTGGTATCGACAACTATGAGGACTATGTGTTGATAGGCCTCTCAGGATTAACTGTGGGACAGGTGATTACTGTACCGGGTGATGAGATTACCAATGCCGTAAAGCGTTATTGGAAGCACGGACTTTTTTCTAATGTGAGCATCACCATAGAAAAGGTGGTTGGCGATCAGGCTTATCTGAATATTGCACTCACACAGCGCCCTCGCTTGTCAAAGCTCAACTTCAATGGCGTGAAGAAATCGGAACAGGAGGATCTGGAGGCCAAGCTTAATTTTCGTGAAGGTAACCAAATCACGCCCAACATGATTGACCGTGCCAAGATTGTCATCAAGAGATACTATGATGACAAGGGATTCAAGAATGCTGAGGTCAACATCATACAGCGCGATGACGTAGTGGAGAAGAATAACCTAATTCTCGATATCAACATTGACAAGAAGGAAAAGGTAAAGGTAAACAAGATATACATTGCCGGCAATAGTGCCCTTGAGGAAAAGGTGCTGAAGAAGGCTATGAAGAAAACCAATGAGAAGGGATATTGGCGAGACTTCTTGCGTCCTAAAAAGTTTACAGAAAACCTTTACGATGAGGACAAACAGTTGCTTATCAGTAAGTATAACGAGCATGGCTATAGAGATGCTCATATTGTGGTAGACTCTGTGGTGCCCTTCGATGAAAAGACTGTAGATGTGTATATCCAGGTGGAGGAGGGTAACCAATACCATATACGTAGTATCAACTGGGTAGGTAACACGGTATATGAATCGCAGGGCTTGTCAGAGGTGTTGCGCATGACTCCAGGTGATGTATACAACCAGAAGAAACTAGACGAACGCGTGCAGATGGACGATGATGCCATCGGTAATCTATATTATAATAATGGTTATGTATTCGCCCGAGTGGAGCCGGTAGAAATTAATGTGACGGCCGACTCGGTGGACCTTGAGATGCGTGTGTTCGAGGGCCCTCAAGCCACAATTAACCGTGTGCGAATCGCGGGTAACGATCGCCTATACGAGAATGTGATTCGCCGTGAGTTGATGACCAAACCTGGTGACCTCTTCAGTAGGGATGCCTTGATGCGTTCGGCACGTGAGTTGCAACAGATGGGTCACTTCAATCCCGAGTCTATCTCTCCTGACGTGAAACCCGACTATGCCAATGGTACGGTAGACGTCAATTGGATGCTCGAATCGAAGAATAATGACCAGGTGGAGTTTTCGTTAGGTTATGGACAGACGGGTGTCATTGGTAAGATTGCTTTGAAGTTTACAAACTTCTCCATGTACAACCTTTTTCATAAGTCGGACAACTACCGTGCTTTCATCCCTCAAGGAGACGGACAAACCTTCTCTATCAGTGTGTGATGGTCGAGCCACCGCCCTGCGACGAACGGCCGAGCATGATGGTCTTCACGCCGACACGCATGAGCGATTGCAAATCGATGCCCGAGTGTGAGTAGAAGCGGGCATCCTCCGTTGCGATAAGTGCTGCGGCAACGGGTGGTACGGTGCGACCGGAGAGTTGTAGCAGTGCTGTCGAATCTTGCGGGAAGAGGTCGGCGTACTGCACATACGAACGATTCTGTACGAAGAAGCTACCGATGACCTTGCCGTTATCAGCGTAGATTTCGGTTGCGAGGTTGCTCTTCGGATTCTCCAACTCCTCGAACGACGGCATACGGCCAAATGTGCCGATGGCGGTCAGTGCGAGCAGGAAGAGGATGAGGGCCAGCGGCGAGATGCAGATAATCCACATCCAACGGATGATTTTTTGCTCTCGGGTGGCAGTGCTTTTATTTGTCTTTTTCTTCATAGTTCACGAGTGATGTTTGTGTTAGAACGGCAAACCGACTCCTGCTGATACGTAGAGACCCTTTTTGCCGTGAGGTTTATATATCGAGACCGTAACCGCAGTGGTTGCTGCTGCCGGCATACGGAATAGATTGACGTCGAATGTGATGTCACCTCCGTAGGAGATGAGGTGTTTGCGTCGGTTGAGTAGTTCTAACGTTCCGTCCGGATACTCGGCAAAGTATGGATTGTCGAACGACGCATAATCGACTCCTACGTTCAGGCGGATACGCTTGAAGTAGAGTATCGACGGGATGCCGCCCTCCGGATAGCATATCGGGAGTTGATAGTTGAGCGAGGCGGCAAAGTAGTTGCTGTTGCTCACCTCGGCGGTGTAGAATCCGCGTGGAAGCAGACGTGCCGAGTTGAACGAGAGGTTCGATGCGAGGAGTTTTGAATCAAATCCGCCGAGCGATGTCTGATAGAGCAACGCAAGCGAGAGCGAGTTGTGGGCGGCGAAGCCCGGCAGATAGAGCTTGCCGTAGAGCGACACGAGCCGTCCAAAATCGGAGTTTGCCGGATTGAAAGCGTAGTTGAACGATATGGTTTGGCCCAAGCGTGGCAGGAAGTCCTTGTGTGCGAGTCGCACCGAATTTTGGAAACCGATGCCGAATTGCAAAAGGTGCAAACCCTCCTTATAGCCGATTTTGGCGAGGTTTGTCACGCGCCCGTTTTCGATTTTTATCTCGTTGGTTTTTACGACCAGACCGTTCGTGTAGTTCCACGATGCGTTGATGCCCAGATAGCGCGTGATGTAACCGCATTGGAAGTATAGCGGCAGCGACACCGACGCCTGGATATTGTAGTATTTGTCGAGTTTCGGCTCGTCAGGAAAGACAATGTTGTATTTGCCGTTTTCGTCCTTCTCGTATGTATAGACCGTGTAGAGTTGCTGCGTACCGCCGTACGAGCCGCTGACAGCAAGATTCACGCCGAGACCATAGTATCTTAACGAGCCCTTGTAGAAGTGCCCCTCCTTCGCATTCCAGCCCCACGAAACGTATCCGTCGGCACTCGACAACAGATTTTGTGTGATGAGTGTCACGCCTAGATTGAAATCGAACTTACCCTCTTCGGTCAGCTCGAACGGATTGTACGAGGCCGGGGCCCACGAGTGGATGTTGAACAGATGCGAGAACTTTGAGTAACGACGCGACTTATGGTCGTTGATGGTCTGCTCCATTGCCTTGCCCTCGAAATGTACGGTGTCGATATTGATGACGTTCCATTGCTTGCGCGATGGATTGACTACGTTCTTCGGTAGGCGCGACGGCTCGACACGCAACATATCTTTGCGATGGAGCGTCTGACGTGCGAGTTGGTAGCCGTTGCTGTCGTAGGTGGTCATCAGCACTTCGCCCTTGTAGTTCGGCATTGGCGAGAATGAGCCGTAGCGCGAATTAGAGATGCGATACTCTTCGCCCGATGCGAGGTCGTAACAGTGCACTTCGTCCTTGCCCGATGCTATGGAGCCGAAGTAGAGTATGCCGTCACGAGCGCGAAGGTCGCTGAGTGTGATGTGTGCCCCTTGGGTGAGTTGCGCTGTTGTGCCGTCGTTGTTTACGCGGCCGAGCCACATTCCGTTGTCCGAAGTGGCAATGAAGTACAAGTGTCGGGTTTGGTTGTCGTAAGCGAGCGAGTGCAACTCCACACCGAACGGCAACTCTGCAATGGCTTTGCGATGGCGGTGGTTGCCACGCATTACGGCGTATGTGCCATTCGGTCGATATTCAACCCACGCGAGCGAGTCGCTGTCGTCGATGACCGTAGGGTAGAGTACGTTGCGGTGGCGATATACCGTGCGCGAACGACGCTTGCCCAAATCGACGTAGCACAGACGCGAATTCACCCTCTGTTGATAGAGCACGCCGCGCTGATACTCCGTCCACCAGATGCGTCCGTCCTTCATTGTCGGGCGTGTTGATACATCACCCGTATAACAGATACGGCTCTCTTCGCCCGTTTCGGTGTTGAGTTTCACCAACGCCATCGGGTGGTCGAGGTCCTCTTTGAGCGAGATGATGTGGTTTGCTCCGAAAGGTATAGGGTAGCGATAGGTCGTATAACTTTTCTGCTTCGGAGTCGGGATACGTTCCGAGGTGTCTTCCTCCGTCGGGAGCGATGCCCAGAAGCGGTTAAGGTCTTCGAAGGTCTCGCGGATAAGGGCGTTTGTGTTGGTTTGGTAGAACTTTTTAAGTGCTACGGCTGTTGTGGCGAAGACGTATGGGTTGCGTACCGCGTAGTGTACGATGCGGTCCCAGATGTTTTCGTCGTATTTCGTATCGGCATATGCTGTCACCTGATAGCCGATATGATAGTGGTCGGGGATGTGTTCGCGGTATGAGCCGCAGAACCATTTATCGGTATTTTTGCGTTCCAGAATGCGGTCGCCAACGGCGCGATAGTGCATCGTGAATGATGGTTGTAGTGCGCGACCGAATGATGTCATTGCAGTCTCGGAGATAACCGCATCGCCCTCCAATCCCCACAACGGCATAAAGAGCAGACCGATGGTTTTACTCTGTTGGCCGAGTAGATAACTGAATGCACGCACCCAACCGCGGTCGAGGTTGTTGTACTGTACGGCGTGGCGGTATTCGTGTGCGGCGAGCTGTTTGAGCCATGGGGTTGAATAGCTGTTGATGGCCGGCGATGAGAGAATCTCCACACGTCGCGGCAGCCACATAACCATACCGTTCGAGCGTGCATTTTCGGGATGGATGATGAACGGGATGTTCATCGGACCATGACGGAAGCCGAAGCCGATTGTCGGTTGTATGGCCTTCGTGTAGTGCATCATCTCGTAACCGATGGTGGAAGCCGTATCGGGGAAGATGACGGAGATTTTATCGCCCTTGATTTTGCGCCAACGCATAGACTCCGGGTCGGCACCCCAAGAGTAGTATTGTGCCGAAACAGAGCCGCACCACACCAGTGCGACAAGCAATGCGATATGTTTGACGAATCCCCTCACGTTTGGTCTCGCTATTCGTATTTCAGATATTTCCAACCGTTGATCGTGTAGCAGCCGATACGGTCGGTTGTCGTGTCGTAGTATATTGTTCCAAGTGGCACTTTCGTCGAGTCAAGTTGCTCGTTGAGAGTATGCGTATCGGTCGGTGGCGTATTGAACGTGCCGAGCGAAATAGGCACAAACGACTTAACCCAGCGACGACCGAAATCCACGCCCTCGCGTGCCGTGTCCGAGCCGAGTTTTACCCAACCGAAGTGGCGTTTCTCGCGGTAGAGCCCCTTTGGCGAATAGACCTGTATGCAGGCGATGTCGGGTGCTTGCTTGCCGATGAGCATCGTCAGTCGGCAGGTCTCCGACGCGTTCCAACCCTCGAAGAGGTGACCGCCATCGACGAATTTCGAGAACGGCGTACCGACGGTGCTGTTCCAACGGCCGCGACCTCCGCGAACCGACATCATGACGGTCGATTCGACTACGCCGTCGATGGTTGTGAATACGGGCGTGCGCTCGGTGTTGAAGCCGTAGTTGTAGCGCACATCCTGCCACTTGTCCCACTCCGGATTGCAGGTCGCTTCGCGTGCTACGCGACGCTCTACTTCGCCTTGCAATGAGTCCACTCGTTGGACGAGTGCCTCGATTTGAGCCGTCAGGTGCTCGATTGTTGCGCGACGCGAACGATTCTGCGCCGAAGCATCGAGCGTGATGCATAGCGCAAGGAGCAGTAACAGCGTATGTATCGAAACGTGTTTCATGGTTGTAGTGTGTTATCTCTCTTAAACCTTCTTTGTGCGTGTGTACCCCTCGCTCACGAGTAGTTGAGTCACGCGGTCGCGATGCTCGCCTTGGATGATAATCTCGCCATCCTTTACCGAGCCTCCGACACCGATTTTTTGCTTCAATCGCTTGCCGAGTGCTGCCAAGTCGTCGTCGCTGCCTACGAATCCGCGCACGATGGTTGCCACCTTACCTGCTCGGCCGTGCGTGTCGCGCCAAACGCGTAGCGACTGTTTGTCAGCGGGGAGAGTCTCCGTCGGCTCGCTTTCGCCATTGTCGTATTTGAAGTCGGGATTGGTCGAATAGACCACACCCAAACGCTCTTTCCAATCTGCCATATTAATGTTTATAACATTAAAAAATATTTGCAAAGGTAGCGATTATTTTGTGAAATCGGGGATAATTGCATATATTTGTTGATGGTTTTTGTCCGTAATAGGCAAAAATTTCTAAAAAACGCAGAAAAATGGGGCGAAAAGAGGAGCGTGCGGCGTTGCGTCGTGCACAAATGATAGAGAAGATGCGTTCGCGTGCGTTGCGTTCGGGAAAGGTCGATTTAGCGACGCTACCCGAGCCGTTGCGTGTCGAGGACGGCAAACGACTTGTGAAGGTTTTTGTCGAGGGTTACGAGGATGTCGCCTTTTGGCGTGGCATATTCGACCACTTTGTAAATCCATATCTGCGATTCGAAATTTCGGTGCCGACGCGTGAGGATTTGCCGAAAGGTAAAAAGGTGTTGCTTAAAGCCGCTTCGAGTGCCAATGAGGAGATGTTGCTCTGTATGGATTCGGACTTTGATTTCCTGCTCTCGGAGGACGATGAACTTTCGCACATGATATGTTCGTCGCCGTATATGTTCCACACCTATGCCTACGCCACCGAAAACTATCTTTGCTATGCGCCATCGTTGCACAACGTTTGTGTGAAGGCCACTAAAAACGATACGCGAATATTTGATTTCGAGCGTTTTATGGCCGATTATTCGCGTACGATTTATCCGCTATTTTTGTGGTATGTCTATTCGGCAAGCAAACATACCGAAAATGTCTTTACGCTGCTCGAATTCAAATCGACCGTACGACTCGGATATCTCGATTTGGAGCACAACGGAGCTAATACGATTGCGTGGTTGGCGCGCCATGTCGAGCAACGAGAACGCTCGCTCTGCGAACTCTATCCGGAGATGGCAAAGGATATGCCTCGCTTTGCTGCCTATCTGCGTGAAAAGAAAGGTGTTGAGCCGGAGCATACATATTTGTTTATGCATGGCCATACGTTGATGGACAACGTGGTGATGGTTGTGCTCAGCGGAGTGTGCGAAAAGTTGCGCCAAATGTCCGTTGCCAAGATTATCTCCTGTTCGAAGGAGGGTGTGGCGTTGAAGAATGAAATGAGCAATTATACCAATACGTTACGCTCGATTCGCGACGTGCTGCTCGATAACGAAAACTATACGTCGTGTCCGCTCTATAAGTCGTTGAAAGCGGATATTCAGCGATATATCGATTCGACCATCTCGAAAATAATCGAAGGACAATAGCCGAGACGTTTTTTTCTGAAAAAATTAGTATCTTTGCCTTGAAATAAATATCATCATCAATATCGAACCACTTGTCGGATGCGTCGCTACATCTACATATTATTCGGACTGCTCTGCTGCTTTGCAGTGGAGGGGTTCTGTTTTGCGTCGTGTCAGGAGCGTGATGGCGAGCGAGTGGAGCGCGAATGTGGTGTGTTGGCGAGCGAATTTGCTTGCCAGATTGCGTGTGCCCACCGCGATAACTCCTCGGCCGAGCGTGTTGTGCAGGTACGTGTGCCGGTATTGAATGTTTCGGGTGTGAGCGTTCGACAGCCGTTGCCTCGCAACGTGTGTGGGGTAGAGTCGGTACGCGGTGCTGCTGCCGGTGTGGGTTATACGCTTCGGGCCCATCTTTATCGTTTGAGTGCAAGAGCGGTGGATTACTATATCTATACGCTCTGCGTTTTAAGATTGTGATTGTGTGCAAGACCAAAACACATAATTCACTTTTTCTAAAACTTATATTATAAATATGGCGTGTGGCGAAAAATGTACTGCCGCGCGTCTAAACTTAAACGATACAAACAGTATGAATAAAATAAAATTTTGCGAGGCGTTGTATGCCTTGTGCGAGGGCATTGTTGTATGCCGTCGTAAATCGATAATTTTCCCGGTTCTTTTGATTTTGGCAGGTGCTATACTCTTCGCTTTTGGTTCGCTGGTGGGCGATGATGGCGCGATGGTTGATTTACGTTCGTCGTTGGTTATGGCGGGTATCGTTGTTGCTGTTGCAGGTGCCGTTTGGTTGTTGTTCCGTATGGCGGGCAAAGGCGAACCGTACCACAAGCAGAAACGCGCGTTCCTGCGTAACGATGTGTTGTCATTCGACCGTGCACAGCGGGCAAAGGTGTTGGAAGCCATTGATAATGGCGACTATGCAGCACTTGTGAAACTTCCTCGACGCGAGGTGTCGGCGTTGGCCGTTATGGTCTATGCGTTGCCTGATGGAAGTTTTGCTGCTGCACAAGCGTTCGAGTACGCCGAGTTGGAGTATCGTCCGATTTGTGAAGTAAAGATTCTTGCCAAATAACGGGATGTCGAAAAGCGAAAGGTTGGTTTTTTGATGCAATAAAAGACAGACAATGAATATTACGACAGAAAACTTTTTGTTGGTCGGCGCAATATTGCTGTTCAGTGCCGTAGCGGCGGGTAAATTTGCCTACCGCTTCGGTGCTCCGGCATTGTTGCTATTTTTGGGTGTCGGACTCTTTTTCGGTTACGAAATTTTGTCGTTCAACTCGCCCGAACTGACGCAGTTTATTGGTATGCTTGCGCTCTGTATTATCCTCTTTTCGGGTGGTATGGATACGAAGTTTTCCGAGATACGCGCCGTATTGGCTCCCGGACTTGTCCTCTCGACGATTGGCGTTCTGCTGACGGCCGTTATCGTTGCGGGCTTCGTCTATTTTGTTTCGCCGTTGGCTGGTGTCGCGCTCTCGTTCCCGACGGCATTGCTGCTTGCCGCAACAATGTCTTCGACCGATTCGGCATCCGTTTTTTCTATTCTGCGAAGCAAAAAACAGGGCCTGCGCGAGAATTTGCGACCGATGTTGGAGTTGGAGAGCGGTTCGAACGACCCGATGGCGTACGTGCTTGTGATTCTGCTCGTTGCGTTACTCTCGCCGATGCGCGAAACGATGGGCGCATGGGCAAGTATTGTGCTCTTCGCGGTGCAGATGTCACTCGGTGCGCTGCTTGGTTTTCTGCTCGGCAAGGCGGCGGTTTGGTCGATAAATAAAATCAATATCAGCAACGCTTCGCTCTACTCGGTATTACTCTTGGCGTTCGTCTTTTTTACCTTCTCTTTCACGTCGCTTCTCAATGGCAATGGCTATCTTGCGGTCTATATCGCCGGTCTGGTTGTCGGTAACCATAAAATTGTCCATAAGCGTACGCTTGTCACGTTCTTTGATGGCGTGACGTGGCTTGTGCAAATTATCATGTTCATTATGCTCGGTCTGCTTGTCGATGTGCGCGCACTGCTCGAACCGCAAACGTTGCTGCTCGGCGTAGGTGTGGCGATGTTTATGATGTTTGTGGCTCGACCAATGGCTGTTTTTGTGTCGATGCTTCCATTTCGTAAATTCTCGTTCAAGGCGCGTTGTTACATCTCGTGGGTGGGTCTGCGCGGCGCGGTGCCTATCATCTTTGCCACCTATCCTTTGGTCGAAAATATAGCACATGCAGACTTGATTTTCAACGTGGTATTTATCGTTACCATCGTTTCGCTTGTAGTACAGGGTACCACCGTCAGCGGTGCGGCAAACGCCTTCGGTGTGGCATATTCCGAGCGTGAGAGTTCGTTTGGTGATGCCGCACAAGATAGAATGAAGTCGGCATTTACGGAGGTTGAGGTGAATGATCAGATGCTCTCGTCGGGCAATACGTTGAGCCGCATTACGCTGCCCGATAATACGCTTGTGGTGATGGTTTGTCGTGATGGCGATTACTTTGTTCCACAGGGCCGTACGGAGTTGTGCCGCGGTGATAAGTTGCTGATAC
Source organism: Alistipes sp. (assembly GCA_017654125.1). GTDB lineage: Bacteria > Bacteroidota > Bacteroidia > Bacteroidales > Rikenellaceae > Alistipes. The sequence continues at coordinate 14,092 of JAFNYX010000059.1, forward strand.
TCTCCGACCGTAATGACGAATTGCAGGCGCAGTATAAGGAGCTGGGGTTGGATGATGTTATCAAATTCCAGTAAAA
>JAFNYX010000060.1 GCA_017654125.1 Alistipes sp.
ACGGAGGTTTACGAGATTGACGGCCCATTCTTCTTCGGTGTGGCTACCAAGTTTGAAGAGATGGCCCGTATGCGTACCAAGGCGGAGATTCGCATTGTGCGTATGCGTAAGGTGTCGTTTATCGATGCTACGGGTCTGCACAACCTCGAAATATTTATCAACGCCTCGCTCGAAGAGAATCGCAGCATAATTCTGTCGGGCGTAAACGAGCAGGTATATCACGCCATCGAGCGTGCCGGTATCGTTGCGAAGGTTGGTAGCGAGAATGTACTCGACCACATCGACAAGGCGTTGGTGCGTGCCGCAGAGCTCTCGGCAAAGCTCTTGTCGAAGCAGTAGGTGTGCGAGGCTTGGTGACCAATTTGCAACAACAAAATTTTGTAAATTCGTTTTTTTTTACGACATTTGCCCCCGATTCAGGCGGTTATGGGATTTGCACCCCGTCGCAACCGGGCCCCCGAGCACAGCACAAAGGGAGTTTTTCCGAAGGTGTGGTTTGCCAAAATAGGGTTGAGTTTGGATGAAGTGTGCAGATTGAGTGCCGCCGTAGGTAACAATAACACAAAAAACAAAACAAAAAATGAAAACTATCTCTATCAAGGCCGCTGCTCGTGCCGAGTATGGTAAGAAGGCAGCAAAGGCATTCCGTCGCGAGGGTTTGGTACCTTGCGTAATCTATGGTGGTGGCGAGAACGTCGCTTTCGCAGTTGATGTAAAGTCGCTCAAACAGCTCATCTACACTCCTAACTCGTACATCGTTGAGATTGAGTTGGATGGCAAGGTTGAGAAGGCAGTTTTGCGTGAGGTTCAGTTCCACCCAATTCGCGAGCAGATTCTCCACATTGATTTCTATCGTGTTCAGGAGGATAAGCCGGTATCGATTGCAATCCCTGTACGTTTGACCGGTAACGCCGAGGGTGTTAAGGTCGGCGGTAAGTTGGCTTTGTCGGCTCGTAAGCTCGTAGTTAAGGGTATGTTGGAGAACTTGCCAGACGAGCTCGTTGTTGATGTTACTCCGCTCAAGGTTGGTCAGACCATCTTCGTTGGTGACCTTCAGTTCGAGGGCTTGCAGTTCGTATCTCCTGCAACGCAGGCAGTTTGCGCAGTTCGCGTAACTCGTGCGTCGCGTGGTGCCGCTGCTGCACAGTAATCGGATAAACATCTCGAAGGATGAAATATCTGGTTGTTGGATTGGGAAATATCGGTGCCGAGTACGCCGAGACCCGACACAACATCGGTTTCAAAGTGTTGGATGCCCTTGCTGCGGCATCCGACACTTCTTTTATGTCTGCTCGCTACGGAGCAGTTGCCACGTTGCGCCATCGAGGTCATCAGGTTACGCTGCTTAAACCTTCGACATATATGAATCTCTCGGGTAAAGCGGTACGCTATTGGATGCAGGAGCTGAAAATCGAGCGTGCGAATGTACTCGTGGTGGTCGATGATATTGCGTTGCCATTTGGCGAGTTGCGAATGCGTGCGAAGGGTAGTGCCGGCGGTCACAATGGTTTGAAGAATATAGCCGAACTGCTTGGTACGGAGGATTATGCGCGTATGCGTTTTGGTGTGGGTGGCGATTTTGCTCGCGGTCATCAGGTCGATTATGTTTTGGGCGAATGGACCACAGAGGAGCGCGAGAAGATGCCCGAACGT
>JAFNYX010000061.1 GCA_017654125.1 Alistipes sp.
CCCGAAATTAACCTAATTGCTTTCTGCAAATATACAAATATTTCATTGAAAAAGCAAATAGTTAGCCCTCAAAAAATAAGGTCAGGTAAGGTCGGGTAAGGTCGGGGGCGGCATTGAATGGCAGGCGTTCGCTTGCGCTCACTGAATGGCATTGAATGGCATTGAATAGCAAAATCCGCTCTGCCATTAAGCACTCGCAGAGTGCGCTGCCATTTATTGCCATTAAGGGCGACAGCCCGCTTGCCATTCTGTGTCAAAAAAAGAGTGGCAGCGGTGGTGCAATAAGAAAAAATCGCTACATTTGTCGGTGCGAAACCATCGCACGGCGATGCAAAGAGTCCACGAAAAGAGACGAGATATGAAGATAAAGCCCCCGAAATTTATACGACGAATGATGCCCGACCTCGTGTGGGAGATTGACGACAAGCAAGGCGTATTCCTCACCTTCGACGACGGCCCGACACCGGGTGTCACGGAGTGGATTCTCGACACGCTGGCACGATATGATGCCAAGGCAACCTTCTTCGTGCTGGGCAAAAACGTCGAGGCATATCCGTCACTCTATCAGAAGATTATCGACGCGGGGCACAAGGTCGGCAACCACACCTACTCGCACCAGAAGGGTTGGGGAATGTCGCTCGAACGCTATTTGGAGGATGTCAATTTCGCGGGCGATATGATTCACTCGGAACTCTTCCGTCCGCCCTACGCTCGTGTCACGCCATCGCAAATGCGCGCCGTGGCCCGCAACTACAAAATCGTGATGTGGGATATCGTCTCGCGCGACTACAATCGCACACTCTCTCCCGAGAGGTGTCTGCGAAATGTGACCGACCATTTAGAGCCCGGCTCAATCGTCGTATTTCACGACAGCGACAAGGCGTTCCGAAATATGAGTTACGCCCTGCCGCGCACGTTGGAGTTTGCAAAAGAGAGGGGTTGGGAGTGTAAAATCATAGAGTTATAGCAGTTATGAAGATTATCGTTGCCATTACAGCCGCCAGCGGTGCAATATACACGCGGTTGCTGCTCGAAGAGTTGCTTCGCTCCGAGCATATTGAACGTATAGCCCTAATATTCAGCGATAAGGCACGCTCCGTAGCGTCGGCCGAGGGAGTAGAACTACCCCTCGACAATGAGTGCATCACGCTCTACGACAACAACGACATGTTCGCCTCGCCGGCAAGTGGCTCGGCGCGTTGGGATGCAATGGTGGTCATCCCGTCGAGCGTCGGCACCGTCGGACGCGTGGCATCGGGCATCTCGCAGACTCTCATCGAACGCGCCGCCGATGTGATGCTCAAAGAGCGTCGCCGATTGGTATTTGTCGTGCGCGAAACACCGCTTTCGCTTATCCATCTACGTAATATGACGACACTCACCGAGGCCGGAGCAGTCATCCTCCCCGCATCGCCATCCTTCTACTCGCAGCCACGCGATATCGAACAGTTGTGCCGTACGGTGGTCGAGCGCGCGGTATCGCTCATCGGCATCGACGCTCCGCACTACGAGTGGGGCAACGAGTAACCAGTGGCATAGCGGAGGGCGTGGGTCGGCAAGCGTAAAACAAGACGCAGGCAATGCGGACGAAACGCAGGTGATACGGAAGTGAATCAAGCGAGGTAAACAATTTTTTTGAAAAAAATTCAACACACCTAAAACATTACACATCAACACTTTACACCCCGATTTTTCGGGGGGGGAGAGAATGCAAAAATCGACGCTTTGAAGTGTCGATTTTTTTTATTTATTTTGGCACATCCATCGACAAAAACAGTCGGTTGCGCACCACCATCGAAAGAGGTCGTTTGCAAATAAAATCGAGCGAATGGACAACAAAAGACGGGTCGCGTACGATATAAAAATAGGTAAACGGAAGAGGATAGCATTTTTTGCAAGATATTTTGAAAATATTACTACTTTGTGTTGCATAGTACTAAATTTTCACATACATTTGTACCGTCGATGCAAAAGCGCGTGCAAATGCGGCACATCGGCCGACAAACAAGCAGGACAAACGAATAGAAAACAGAGCAAAAAAAATATCTACGAAAATGAAGGGTTTGTTAGTTATGGTTTTTACGCTGGCGGCTGTGGCAACCGCCGGCGCGCAGAGCACTTTTCGCGGCACGGTGAAGGATTCCGCCAAGGATAAGGGTGTGGGTTACGCCACCGTTGCCGCTTTGCGCGATTCGACCACCGTCGCGGCTGTGGCAGCCGATGCCGAGGGGCGTTTCGAGTTGAAGGTCAAGGAGCGCGGATGCTACACCGTCGAGGTGTCGGCCGTCGGTTACACGACACTGCAAAAGCAGGTCGAGGCAGATGCCGCAGAGGTCGATTTAGGGCAACTCTGTCTCACGGAGGGCGTTGAGGTTGATGCCGTTGCGGTCACCGTACAGCGACCGATAGTGACCAACGATGCCGAGAAGCTCACCTACTCGGTCGAGGATGACCCCGAAGCACAATCGAGCACCTTGGAGGAGATTATCCGCAAAGTGCCGCAACTCTCGATCGACGGCGAGGGCAATGTGCTGATGAACGGCCAGAGCGACTACAAGGTGTTGGTGAACGGACGCTCATCCGGCTCCGTATCGCGCAACTTCAAGGAGGTTATCAAGTCGATGCCCGCCTCGTCAATCAAGCGCATTGAGGTTATCACCAATCCGTCGATGAAGTACGACGCCGAGGGTGCGGGCGGTGTGCTGAATATCATAACCTCGAAGGCACGCTTCGACGGCTACAACGGCTTTGTAAGTGCCGATGCACGCAACTTTCTGAATCGGAATTGGATGGGCAACGGCTCGGCGAACTTCACCATCTCGAAAGATAAGTTTTCGCTCTCGACATCGCTCTACTACGGCGAGGGCGATATGACCGGCTCGCCGGCAGGTCGCACATCGTACGAAACGCTGCCGCTCGACAAGGGTGTCGGTTATGCTGCAATGCGTGGCGAGGGCGACTACTCGTGGCGTTTCCGCTCGGCGTGGGGCAACATCAACGCAAGTTATCAAATCGACTCGCTCAATCTGCTGACCGCCGAGGTGAGCGTCTGGGGCGGAAAATCGCAACAATGGCAGACCATTCACGGCGGATACTACGATGCCGAGCAGCGACCGATAAGTGAATTTACCAACTCGTCCGAGAATCGCTACCCGTGGATGGGCATCGATGCCGCCATCAACTACGAGCACCGCTTCGGGAATAACGAGAACCATACGCTGACCATCTCGGACAACGTCTCGATAATGCCGACCGTAACCGAGTTCGGGCACGAGGATATCATCTACGACACGGGCGCAACGACCACATTCGACAAACGCCAACACTCGCGCTCGACCGAGAATGTATTTCAGGTCGATTACCGCAACGTGCTCACCCCTCGTCACAGCATCGAGGCGGGCTTGAAGCACACCTTCCACCACAGTCGTCTGCTGCAAGAGCAAGCGACCGCAACCGAGCAGACGCTCCTCGCACGCAACATTGCCGGAGTATATGCCGGCTACGGATTCACCCACGAGAAGGTGATGGCGAGGGTCGGTGCGCGATTGGAGGGTGCGTGGTACAACGTCACAAACTCGTCGGGCGACGAATCGAAGCCCTATCGCAATGCGTTGATTGACGCCATTCCGTACGCATCGGTTACCTATCTGCCAAAGGCAGGGCACTCGCTCTCGTTCTCCTACACCGAGCGACTCTCGCGTCCGGGCGTCTATGCCCTCTCGCCGTACGTCGTCGAGACGCAGACCATCCGCGAGTACGGAAATCCCGACCTGCGCACCGGTATTCGTCACGCACTGACGCTCAAATACGCCTACACCTCCAACAAATGGAGCGCATCGGTAGGTGCAACCGTTATGCTCTCGAACAACGCCATCGCCAACTACTCGTTCGCCGATGAGCAGGGCGTTATCAATATGACGTACGACAACAACGGGCGCAACCGAGCGTATGGCGGCGACGTTTCGCTCTCGTACCGTCCATCGCACAAATTCTCGCTCGCGCTGTCGGGGCGCGCCGGCTGGATAGAGATAGGTTTGCCGTCGCAAGGCATCCACACAAGCGGATGGGCAATATCCGAGTCGCTAAATATGACCATCGCACTTTGGAAGGGCGCACGCCTGACACTCTCCGAGTACGCGATGCTGCCCGACCCACGTCTCGGCATCCGCCACCAATCGTGGTACGTCGGCACGTCGCTTCGCCTCGGACAGAAGTTCCTCAAAGAGCGACTCGAAGTGGCAATCACGGCGCGAAATCCACACGCAAAATGGATAGATATTCGTTCTCTCACCGAGACTCCGACCTTCCTGCGACACGCATCGCAAGGGCTCGTTCAGCGCGATTTACACCTCTCCGTATCGTTCCGATTCGGAAAACAGGGGTTGTACGTCAAGCGTACCAACCGCAAGACGGACGACAGCGCATCGGATGTCGGCGGCTCGTCGGGCGGAGCTGCAACCACCGGCGGAGGGGTTATGTAGCGCAGAATTGTCATAATTTTTACGATTTTTTGCTTCACTTTCTTGTTTTAAGTATATTTTTGTAATTTTGCAGCCGAATTACAAGAAAACTCTAAAAATTAAACACATAAAAAGTTATGACAATTACAGCAGCTGATATCAAAATCGGTATGTGTATCGAGATGGACAACAAGACTTTCCTCGTTGTCGATTTCCAGCACTGCAAGCCGGGCAAAGGCCCTGCTTTCGTTCGTTCGAAACTCAAAAACTTGGAGAACGGTCGCGTTCTCGAAAACACCTTCTCGTCGGTGAGCCAGAAGATTGAGCAGGTACGCGTTGAGCGCCGTCCTTACCAGTTCACTTATGAGGATGACTTGGGCGCACACTTCATGCACTGCGAGACTTTCGAGGAGATTAACATCGAGAAGTCGCTCATCGACAACTACGACTTGATGGCCGATGGTCAGATTGTCGAGGTTATGTACCACACCGAGAAGGATACCGTTTTGGCAGCCGAGCTCCCTCCAATCGTTGATATGGAGGTGACCTACACCGAGCCAGGTATCAAAGGTGACACCGCTTCGACCAACTCGTTGAAGCCTGCAACCGTAAATACGGGTGCTACTATC
>JAFNYX010000062.1 GCA_017654125.1 Alistipes sp.
CTTATCGGGCCATTGCCATCTGCCGAGATGGGTAGTATGTTGCGTGGAGCATTGCAGTTCGACACCGTATCGTTGCTCTACGCCAACGCCATATTTATCCTGCTGTCGTTGGTGCCGCTAAGGATTAGAGAGCGAGGCTGGTGGCAGAGTGTGATGTATTGGTACTACGTCATCGTAAACGGTATACTCGTCATTGGATTTAACATTGCCGATACCATATATTTCCGCTACACGCAAAAACGATTTTCGGCAGACGAGATTTTCTTTGCAGACAACGATAATTCGCTGCAACTCTTCTTCAAGTTTGCTGCCGAAAATTGGTATTTGGTGTTGGTGGGCATCGCTCTAATCGCTTTAATGATGCTATGTTATGGTCGCCGCATCAAGCCACAACCTCTATTTACGGGGTGGAGATATTATGCAACGTCGGCTGTGATGTTGCTTGTAGCCGTAGGATTGGCTATAGGTGGTATCCGAGGCGGCTTCACCAAGATGACTCGCCCGATTACTCTATCAAACGCTACGCTCTATACGGCTGACAATATGCGGGCGACGATGATTTTGAGCAATCCGTTCTGCATACTGCGCACCATAGGCTCAAGCGGCAAGATTCACTACGACAAATACTTCGACGAAGAGACCTTACGCTCGCTCTACACGCCCGACCACTACCCTGCCGAGGGTACATCTGAAACAGAACTTACAGGTCGCAACGTGGTGATGATTATATTGGAAAGTTTCTCAGCCGAGCATTCGGCTCTGCTCCGTCCCGACCTCTATGCCGACAAGGAGCAGAAGGGTTACACCCCGTTCCTCGACTCGTTGATGCGACAGAGTTACACCTTTTATAATATGTACTCCAACGGCAAGCGCTCGATTCAGGCTCTGCCAGCGGTGTGGAGTTCCATCCCTTCGTTCAAATCACCCTTCGTGCTTATGCCTCAGGCTATGGCCGAGACCGAGGCTCTGCCCCGCATCTTGCGCAACAAGGGTTACGAAACTATGTTCTTCTGCGGCTCCGACAACGGCTCAATGGGTTTTGGTGCATACGCACGTTCAGTCGGCATCGACAATCTCTACAGTCGCGAGGACTACGAAAAAGTGCACGGCAAAGAGGATTTCGACGGTTATTGGGGCATTTGGGACGAGGATTTCCTGAACTATATGGGCGAAGTTTTGAGCGAGCAGAAGCAACCATTCTTCTCGACAATGTTTACTCTCTCGTCACACCATCCGTTTGTAATTCCCGAGAAATACGAAGGCAAGTTCAGCGACGGTCTTACGGCCAACCACCGATGCGTGCAGTATGTCGATGATGCCTTCCGCAAGTTCTTTGCACGCCACGAAAACGACGAGTGGTTCCGCAACACGATTTTCGTATTTGTAGCCGACCACGTCTCGAGCGAGAAGTTCTCGGAGGAGTTCCGTCGTTCTCCCTCCGACTATCAAATCTTCGGATTTATGTATGCCCCCGACAGCGCACTCTTTGGCGAGCATCATCAGGTGGTGTCGCAGATTGATATAATGCCCACACTGTTGGGGCTTATGGGCCATTCGGAGCCATACTTCGCCTTCGGACGTGACATATTTGGCGAGTACGGTCGCACCCCGATGGCGGTAAATTACGACAACAACCTCTTCCAGGCCATCACGCAGGAGTACTTGATTCGCTTCGATGAGAAGAGCATAACGGCTATCTACGCATTGGATGATACGGCACAAGAGAATAATCTCGTCGGCAAGGTCGATGTCGCCACCATCGAGCGCGAACTAAAGGCTATGATTCAGAGTTACTACTCACACATCGAGCGGAAAGATTACCTTGTAGATAAAATAGAGAATCAGGAGGAGTAAAGCCTCGCTTTGACTCCAAATATCACTTTACAACAAAAATCTCCCTCTTTAGTTAGAGGGAGATTTTGTATATAATAACCTTATCGTTTGCGGAATTTTGACTTAGTGGCGAACTCTCGGCGACCCTCGGTTTTTGCTCGCGGTTGCGAGTTGCGGGGAGTACTTTTCGGAGTACGATGTGAAGGTTTATCCTTAAAGAAATAGGCCTTTTGGCGACGCTTGTCGTCCTGCGAGCGAGCAACATACACACTCTCGCCCGTATAGGGATTCTCGCCTGTATAGAACATCACCGAAGACAAGGTCATCGGCGTGGGCGTAAGGTCCTGCACCTGCTCCAAGTCGAAATGCAGACGTCCCAACACCTTATCGGCCAGAGCCTGCATATCGCACTCACGACACGCAGGGTGCGACGATATAAAATAAGGTATAAGTTGATACGGAAGTCCGTTATCGGAGCATATTCTGCGGAAATCACGATTCAGTTGCTCGAACATCTCGAACGAGGGCTTGCGCATAACATCCAAAACGTGCTTCTCGGTATGCTCGGGGGCAACCTTCAATCGGCCC
>JAFNYX010000063.1 GCA_017654125.1 Alistipes sp.
GCAGTATAAGTTGTTTCTACTCTACAATTTTCTAAATTTTCTAAAACCCTACCCGCGCTATGTGGAGGGTGTCGGTATGTGTGGGGTGTGAGGAGGGGCACGGCGAGGATAGTTGGGAGGGTGCGCAAGGTTGGTGTGGCGGGCGGTGTGAGCAAACTCTACCCGCGCTATGTGGAGGGCGTGAGGTGTGGGGAGGGATGCGGCGAGGTTGGCGTGGTGTGGCGGTGCAGACAAACTCTACCCGCGCTATGTGGAGGGCGTGAGAGGTGGAGTGTGTCAACAAACCCTACCCGCGCTATGTGGGGGAGGTGAGGTGCGGGTAGTGGACTTTATGGGGGGGGTATGCTAAAAATGGGGTATGGTGTGCGTGGGGTGAGGTAAAAAAACAACCGCAAGGGCTTGAATGCTCCTTGCGGTTGTTTGTGTTAAAATGTTGTAATTGTCCTACAACGGACTTTTACAGACGATACTAAATATATAACATTAGCATTCGGATGTGCTAAATTTTTGCCATACATAAAAGTTGAATCCCAACTCTCCGTATTACTATTTGTCGATGATGTATAGAGTGCTTCATTTCCATAGTCGGAGAATGTAAATGGAGTACCGCCATTTGCAACGACGGAACTATTAACCACATTAACCACTTGCACCAATGATTCCAACTCTTTTTTTGCCGGAATATACCAAACACTGCTTTGCGGAGGCATTAGATACGATGAAGAGTATATTGCACCGGCTTCATACAATGCTTCTTTATTAAGTAATCCATTGTCGAGGTTTTTACAACTTCTCACATAAGATTCATATCCGTAATATCCATAGCTTTCCTTCATTGAGACGATTTTTCCGTGCTTACCGTTTTCTTCAACCAGAAAAACGATGCCCTTAACGCCATTTTCGTTGTATAAATCACCAACGGAGTAAGTGCTTTCATATTCTATTGTCTCCATAGGCACAATATGGTTGCGCTCGACGGTAATCGAATTCGAGGTTGATTTTGTCATGCGCGTACCATCATCGCACATTGCGGTAATAGTAATGCCTTTCTCGAAAGTTTGTGGCGCAAGCACAAAATAGAATGCAGTCGGAGTGTCGGCATTAAGCGCAACACCTTCGCCACAGTCGAGCGTGATTTCGCGCACATAGTCCCTATCGTTTACAAGTGTACCACCAACCTCGCCATCTGCCGCAGCATTGCCCAATCCGTCGGCAATCAGCGAGAGCGAGTAATCCGCATAGTTAACCGTTGCCAAACCCGCAATCTGCTCGTCGTCATTACCTCGGAGTGTAACTTTCGTCACTTTGCCCGAGCCGGTAAGCTGCAACTTAATCCATCCGCAAACACTTTTGAGCGAAATATCTCTACCAGTACCGGCCGAAACCATAATATTTGCACCAATGCCGTAAGAGCCATTCTCGTATCGTTGCGTAGCGGGGATGCGAACGGAGAGCGTCTTATCCGACGCATCAATACAATAACCAGCATTGTAAGGATATACAGCAACCACCTCATTGATCGATATGGTCGGTTCGTTAGAGGTTTTACTCACAAGCAGACCCGTACGGTCGCCCGTCTCGCCCATAAATCGCCAACAATCGTTAGCGTCCGAGCGATAAAATACCGATACAAGGTCATCGGCATTCCAAACTGTCTTGCACTCGGCATCGAGCTGTACGCGCGTTTCTTCGTCAAACGACACGGTCAGTGTATCGGGGATTTCCGGCGCAAGGTCTTGCGTTGGGTCGGTTGAGCACGCAGCGAGAGCGGTCGCCGCGAGTGCAAACAAGAAAAAGCGTTTCATATATTAAGATGTGTTTTTGCAGGGTTATACTATTTCTTGCCGACGCACTCCGAGATGGTCGAGCGCAGGGCATCGACAATCGACTTTTTGACGTAGGTACGGCGGATGGCAAGCGAGATTTTACGCGACGAAGCACCCTTAAAGAGCGTCTTGACCTGGCGCGCACGCTCCTTCGGGATATATTCGAGCGACATCTCCGGAATAATCGTGATGCACGACGTACAATCAACAATACGCATAAGCGTATCGAGCGAGCCCGACTCGAAATAGTAGCGCGACGGCAACGAGTGGCGTGCCTGGCAGAGTTCGAGCACCTGGTCGCGCATACAGTTACCAACGCTCAGCAGCACAAGATCGCGCATATCGATATCCTCGATACGAATATTGGCGCGATTGTGGAGCGGGTTGGTTGGCGAAACGTATGCATAGAAACGATCGTCGAACATATCGTACTCGATAATACCCTCACCGCACGTACCGCCCGCCACGAGTGCCACATCGATACGGTCGCGATTCAGAGCATCTACAATATCCTCGGTCTTCATTTCGCGCACCTCCAATTCAACTTTCGGATAGCGTTGCACAAACTCCGGAATAAACTTATGGAGCAGGTATGGCGCAATAGTCGGGATGACACCCAGGCGGATTTTGCCCGCAATTTCGCCCTTCATCTGCGAAACAACCTCCTTTATTGTCTTATACTCCTTCAATGTTTCGCGCACCTGCGACAATACCACCTCACCCGCCTCGGTCGGAATTACCGGCTTCTTCGAGCGGTCGAGCAACATCACACCAAGCTCCTCTTCGAGCGCCTTAATCTGCATACTCAAAGAGGGTTGCGTCACAAAACAATGATCGGCAGCAATCGAAAAGCTACCACAATTGGCAACTGCCAAAAAGTATTCAAGTTGGATTATCGTCATACGTCAAAATATTATCTTCACAACAAAAGTATAAAAAAAAACTATACTTGCAAAGTCGAACGACGGTAATCTAATTTATTTTCATAAATTTGCAGTTTAGAAACTTCGCGTGCGCGAACTTGTCGCAACAAAAACGGGAAAGAAACAAAAAAACGAACAACATAAACACATGAAAAAGATTATTCTGACAGGCGACCGTCCGACCGGCAGATTGCACTTGGGACACTTTGTCGGCTCGCTGCGTCGCAGAGTGGAGTTGCAGAACTCCGGCGAGTTTGAGAAGATATTTATTATGATTGCCGACGCGCAGGCGCTCACCGACAATGCAGACAACCCTGAAAAGGTGCGTCAGAACGTCATCGAGGTTGCGCTCGATTACCTATCGTGCGGAATTGATCCACAAATCTCGACCATATTCATTCAGTCGCAGGTTGCCGAGTTGTGCGAGTTGGCATTCTACTACATGAACCTCGTAACTGTTGCTCGTCTGCAACGCAACCCGACCGTAAAGACCGAAATCAAGATGCGCGGTTTCTCGGAGGAGCAGGTAGAGGGCGACACCACACAGAAAAAGGGTATTCCGGTGGGCTTCTTCACCTACCCTATCTCGCAGGCATCGGACATTACCGCCTTCAAGGCAACGACCGTTCCCGTTGGCGAGGATCAGGAGCCAATGATTGAGCAGACACGCGAAATCGTACACAAGTTCAATTCCATATACGGTGAGACGCTTGTTACGCCGGAAATTCTCCTGCCCGACAATGCGGCATGTCTGCGACTGCCGGGAACAGACGGCAAAGCAAAGATGAGCAAGTCGCTCGGCAACTGCATCTATCTTTCGGATAGCGAGAAGGAGCTGAAACAGAAGGTTATGGGTATGTACACCGACCCTAACCACCTGCGTATCGAAGACCCGGGACAGGTCGAGGGCAATTGCGTATTTACATATCTCGACGCATTCTGCCGTCCGGAACATTTTGCGCTCTATCTGCCGGAATACGAGTCGCTCGACGCTCTCAAAGAGCACTATCGCCGTGGCGGCTTGGGCGATGTGAAGTGCAAGAAGTTCCTCATAGCCCTTCTCAACGAGTTGCTCGCACCGATTCGTGAGCGCAGAAAGTATTGGGAGCAAAACATCGAGGAGGTTTATCGCATTCTCGAAGAGGGCTCGGCCGAGGCACGTCGCACAGCTGCACAGACGCTCAACGAGGTGCGCGACGCAATGAAGATTAACTACTTCGCCGACCGCGAACTTATCGCCGAGCAAGCTGCACGCTACAAAGAACTCAACAAATAGAAGACTACGTACAGAGAGTGATTGACGAATCGAAATATATCAAAGCTGCCGGACGAGACAAGATATATCGCTGGTTTTTACGCATCACGCAACGCCTGAGTGAACGACAGATGCTCGCCATTCTCGCTGCTGTGGTGGGTTTGGCTGCCGGTATCGGCACGTATCTGTTCGAGGTGTTGTTGCACCTGATTAAGAGTTGTTTGGTGAATTGGTTTGATGTCGATACGTTCCACTTTCTCTATTTCATCTACCCCGCTATAGGTATAATCCTCGCAACACTTTTCGTAAAATACATCGTCAAGGATAATATCTCGGAGGGTGTGACGCGCGTACTCTACGCCATGTCGCGTCGTGGCTCGCGCATTGCCGGACACAATTGCTGGACCTCGATTGTCGGCGGTGCTACGACCATCGGATTTGGTGGTTCGGTCGGTCCTGAGGCTCCGATTGTTCTGACCGGAGCAGCCATCGGCTCGAATATCGGCAAACTTGCCAAACTAAACTATCGCAACATCACACTGCTACTCTGTTGCGGTGCAGGTGCTGCTGTGGCATCTATCTTCAAAGCACCGATTACGGGTGTGGTCTTTGTGCTTGAAATCCTGATGCTCGACATCACCTCGGCATCCGTCATTCCATTGCTCATCTCGTCCGTAACCGCAACGACAATAGCAATCGTATTGCGCGGTTTCGACCCAATTATTTCGGTATCGCTTACGGCTGCCGACGGTTTCCAAATCAAACAGATTCCGTTATTCATCCTGCTGGGTGCCATATGTGGCGGAATGTCCTACTACTTCACCCGCACAAATGCCGCCATTGCAAAGCATATCAGCGGAATCGACAATCAATACAAGCGCTGGGTTATAGCCGGAGCAATTCTCGGTCTGCTGATATTCATCTTCCCACCGCTCTACGGTGAGGGTTACGAAGCATTCGTGTCGCTTATGCACGGCGACAAACAGACCATATTCGAAAATTCGCTCTTCTTCGCCTTCAAGGATATCGAATGGGTGGTATTGATATACGTCATCGCCATCATATTCTTCAAAGTGATTGCAATGGCGACGACCAATGCCGCAGGCGGTGTCGGAGGAACGTTTGCACCGTCGCTATTCGTCGGTGCATTTACAGGTGCGGCACTCGCTCTGCTGTGCAACATCTGTTTTGATTGGAATCTATCGCTTGCTACATATACATTAGTCGGCATGGCGGGCGTAATGGCGGGCGTGATGAATGCGCCGTTGACCTCTATATTCCTTATTGCAGAGTTATCGAACGGTTATGAGCTCTTTATTCCGCTTATGATTGTCGCTTGCATTGCATTTGCTATCGGCTACTACCTCGACCCCGATTCCATCTACACCAAGCGTCTGCGCCAGCGTGGCGAATTGCTCACGCACGATAAAGACCAATCGGTATTTGTCTTTTTACAGCTTGACGAATTGATGGAGACCGATTTTGTGCGTTTGAAGGAGCACTTTACACTCGGCGACGTGGTTTCTATTATAGCAACGGCACGACGCAACATATTTCCCGTCATCGACAACTTCGGACGTCTGTTGGGTATCGTACAGTTAGATGACCTACGCGAGGATATGTTCAAACGCGAAAAATGGGGGCGTCCGATTACGCACTACATGATTCAACCACCTGATAAGATTCTCGAACGAGAACTCATTCAGGAAGTACTGCCTCGTTTCGAGCAAAACCATACGTGGATGTTGCCGGTTGTCGATAAAGAGAACCACTATCGAGGCTTTATATCCAAGTCAAAAATCCTGAACGCTTATCGTGAACAGCTTGTAAACATTTCGCAATAAACACTGTGTAACACAGAGGAAGAGCAATGGCTACCAATATAAAAAACATAAAATGTGTGCTGCTCGATTTCGACGGCACAACAGCCGACACATCACAGAGTATTATCCACTGCGTAAACAGGGTTTTGGAGCCGCTTGGCGTAGTAGCAGACCCGGCAAAGGTTGCACGCATTACAGGCTACGCGCTACACGATGTATTCCGTTTTCTAATCGAAGACGGCGACAAAGCTCTCATCGAACAATGCGTCCAATCGTATAGCCGTTTCTATGCAAGCGAAGGACTCGGAATGATTACACTCTTTCCGCACGTGCTTGACACATTAAGCCGATTGCACACATATGGCATCAAAACGGCCATCGCAACCAATAACCTATCCCCCGTAATCAACGACGTAGCCGGTCGCTTGGATATGCACCGATGTTTGGACGAAATCGTATGCATCGACCAGGTTGCCAAAGGCAAACCAGCACCCGACATTGCGTTGGAAGCAATGCGCCGCTTGGACTGCACCCCCGAAGAGACACTGATGGTTGGCGACTCGATACTCGATATTCAAATGGGCATAGCCGCAGCGTGTCACACGTGTGGCGTAACCTACGGCAGTAACCCTCGCAATGTATTGGCAGAGGCCGGCGCTGAGTATTTGGTGGACGACTTTGCGGAGATTGCAAACATAATTTTGAACAAGTAACCAATGGCTGCTATTACGATATATACAGACGGCTCGGCTCTCGGCAATCCGGGGGCAGGCGGCTATGGCGTGGTACTTATCAGTGGTCCGCATCGCAAGGAGCTCTCTGCCGGATTTCGTCTAACGACCAACAACCGCATGGAACTTATGGCCGTATGTGTGGCGTTGGAGGCATTGAAATTCGAGGGCTCGGATGTGACCATATACTCCGACTCGAAGTATGTTGTGGACGCTGTCTCGAAGGGTTGGGTCTTCGGCTGGGAAAAGAAGCGTTTTTCGGGCAAGAAGAACCCCGACCTCTGGATACGTTTCCTGCGCGTCTATCGTCGCCACCACGTTCGATTCGTTTGGGTGAAAGGGCATGCCGAAACAGTCGAAAACAATCGTTGCGACACGCTGGCAGTTGCTGCAGCAGGCGGCACAATGCTGTACGAGGATACGGGATACCAACCGGAATAAATATCACACACAAACAACGCCTGTCCATTGCTGAGCAGGCGTTTTTTTGTGCGATGCAAATAGGGATTCTGCACGAAGTTTGATAAGGTTAGCCCAGAATTAAACATAGATTATGGACAACAACCTGCTCAGCGAAACGCTTACCTACAATGGTGACTCTCAAACCATAACACACGTACACAGAATTGACTACAACGCATCGACCATCGAGGACACGACCGGCAACATTATCGGCACGTTTAGTCCGCGCAACAAAACAACCACAAGTTGGATTCGCGTACACGGATTGCGCGACACGGCGTTAATAGAGTCGATTTGCAAAGCGTTCGATGTCGATTTTCTCATCGTGCAGGATATCCTCAACGTTAATCATCCGTGCAAAGTCGAGACGCACGACCTTTACAACTTCGTGGTTGCCAAACAAATCGACAAAAACGGCGACATAATGCACCTGTGTTTGGTGCAAGGTGCGAACTTCGTTCTCACCTTTGCCGAGAACGACTCATCGCTATTCGACAAAGTGCGCACGGCCATCAACAAAAACGTACTGCACATACGCTCCCGCTCGGCTGACTATCTGCTATCCGTTATGATGAATACGATAACGAGTAACTACGTAGCCGTCGGACAAGATATATCCGATCGATTAGACGACATAGAGACCGACTTGATGGGCGCTCATAACAACGACGACATCGGTGCGAAGATACAGATACAACGCCGACGTCACATCGACCTGCGACGTGTTGTCATGCCACTCAAAGAGCAGTTTCCACGACTTATACACACAACCGAACAGCAACTCATCAAGAAGGTGACACACCCCTTCTTGAACGACGTGAACGACCATCTTTCGTATGTGGCACAATCGCTTGAAACGTGTCGCGAAACGCTCGCATCGTTGGTGGATTTATACGTCTCGAATACAGGTTTACGCACAAACGATATAATGATGCAGCTCACCATCGTATCGACAATATTCATTCCGCTGACCTTTCTGGTCGGCGTATGGGGAATGAATTTTCAATATATGCCAGAGCTAAAACTGAAATACGGCTACCCCGCTGCCTGGCTATTGATGCTCGCAATCGGAGTGGCCGTATATTTAGCACTGAAACGACGACGCTGGATGTAACCCGCCATCTCGCTATTTGCCGCGACGAAAGACCGACGGCGAGAGTCCCGTGCGATTCTTGAAGAGTGTTGCAAAATACTCCGGACTCTCAAAACAGAGCGTATAAGATATCTCCTTGATAGATATATTCGTGCTACGCAACAACTCTTTGGCACGATACAGTCGCAGGTTGATAAAATACTGTGCAGGTGAAAGCCCCGTATATTTCTTAAAGATATGGCGGAAGGTAGAGTAACTTATGTTTAGATAGCTGGCGACATCAGGCATCGTAATATCCTTCTCAACCGACTCCTGCATATAAGCCTTTGCACGAGCAACCTCCTCCGGCATATCGCCGCGAGTCGGCATACTATTATGGCGCGAAGTCATAAACATCAATCCCAACAGATGATTCACCACACCGGCAAGCAACTGCTGAAAGAACGGATTTTGGCGTGTTGCCGTCTCGATAGCCTCCTCGTATAACGAAACAATCCTTTGGTTTATACCTATATTATATAACGGATGGTCGATTGAGAAGAACCCCTCTCTCACTCGATTGTCGATATTCGCACCACGAAAACCAATCCAATACTCCGACCAACCGGTCGAACGTTTCGGTTGATAGGTGTGCCACTCGCCAGGAAAGAGCAAAAACATATCTCCGGCACGGACCTGATGTCGGCCCGACGATGCAGTCTCCAACTCTCCCTCACCTTCCGTAATATAGAGCAACTGATACTCGGGAAGAACTCGACCACGCTCGGCGTTGAACATATACTCCTGATTATGCCCCATCGGAGGATAGCAATCGCCTGCCTTTACACACTGAAAACCCACCGAACAAACCGTCAAACCCCAACGTTCGTCGGAAAGATTTTGTGGGATATACTTTATTGGCTCCATTTTAAGTTTCTATTATTATTTCGGTTATATATTACAATTTTAGTTAATTTTTATAGAATACAAAAATTTTTAACCAAAATATTAAGACAATAGCCATTTTACAAAGTATATAAGTGGAATAAAAAAAATAACTTTGTGTAAATAAATTGCAAAAACTCTACAATTCAATGGAAACGAGCCACTATATCGCGGTCGATCTTGGCGCTACGAGCGGCCGCATAATGCTTGCCACTTTTGACGGCATAAAGGTAAATCTCACCGAACTAACCCGCTTTGCAAACCCAATGATTCCCGTTGGCGGGCACCTATATTGGGACCTACCGGCACTCTACAATGAGGTGTTACGCGGTCTGCAAAAAGCCGCATCGGAAGGCATCGAGCCTATTTCGATAGGTATCGATACATGGGGTTGCGATTTTGCTTTCTTCGGTGCCGACGGCCAACTGCTCGGTCTGCCCCACTGCTACCGCGACAGCCATACGGACGGAGCCGTTGAGCGATTCTTCGCAGAGAAGATGGATGCCGAAGAGTTGTATGGTCGTACCGGCATACAGTTTATGAACTTCAACTCGCTGTTCCAAATGGAGACAATGCGTCGGAACGGTTGCGTTGCGCTCAATGCAGCCGACAAAATACTCTTCATTCCGGATGCACTCTCGTACATGCTGACCGGCAGAGCCATAACCGAATACACGGTGGCGTCCACCTCACAGATGCTCAACTCCGCAGAGCGCGATTTCGACAATGCATTGCTCGAAAAACTAGGCATCGACCGCGCACGTTTCGGAGAGATGACACAACCGGCAACCATCATCGGTACGCTCACCGAGCAGGTGCAGCAAGCCACCGGATTGGGCGCTGTAAAGGTTGTGGCGGTAGCAGGTCATGACACAGCTTCGGCTGTGATTGCTGTACCGGCATCATCGCCACACTTTGCGTATTTGAGTTGCGGAACATGGTCGTTGCTTGGTATCGAGTCCGACGAGCCAATCATCAACAAGGAGAGTTTTCGACAGAACTTTACCAATGAGGGCGGTCTCGACGGCAAGATACGCTTCTTGAAAAACATCTGCGGATTGTGGATTTTCGAGCAGTGTCGCGCAGAGTGGAAAGATGCGCCGAAGGATGTCGGCGAGTTAGTTTCGCTATGTACCACAACATCGTTCGATTCGCTTATCGACCCCGATGCCGCAGACTTTGCACATCCGGCATCAATGTGCAAGGCAATTGATAACTACTGCGTACGTACGGGACAAGTCGCACCGCAGACACCGGCCGAATATTGTCGATGCATATTCCGTAGTTTGGCGTTGCGCTATCGCGAAGTACTCGACATTTTCCGCACCTTCGCACCTGTTGATGCACTGAACATCATCGGTGGAGGTTCGCGCAACAAATACCTCATGCAGTTTACGGCAAATGCCGTAGAAATGGCAGTAACGTGTGGTCCTACGGAATGTACGGCACTCGGAAATGCGCTCGTACAGATTCGCGCCGAAGGTCGCGTGCAGAGTGTTGAACAAATGCGCGCTATATCAGCCGCATCGACCGAGACTTGCACCTACGAGCCGCAAGAGCAGGAGCAATGGCGTGCAGCATATCACAAATTTATCGAAATCAAGAACAAAAACAATTAATACACAAGCGTTATGAAAGAGACTAACATTTTGAAAGCGTATGACATCGCCGTAGAGCGTTATGCGAAATTTGGCATTGATGTCGAAAAAATCCTCGAAAAGTTGCAGAAGGTCGAAATTTCGATGCACTGCTGGCAGGCCGACGATGTTGCAGGTTTTGAATCGACAGGCGATTTGACCGGTGGTATTCAGGCAACGGGCAACTATCCAGGTAAAGCCCGCAACATCGAAGAGTTGCGTGCCGACATTCTCAAAGCAATGTCGCTCATCCCTGGTCGTCAGCGTCTTAACCTTCACGAAATATATGGCGATTTCGGCGGCGAGGTTGTCGATCGCGACCAGGTTGAACCAAAGCATTTTGAGAGCTGGATTGAGTGGGGTTTGGAGAATGGCGTAAAACTCGACTTCAACAGCACATCGTTCTCGCACCCGAAATCGGGCAACCTCTCTTTGTCGAATCCGGACAAGGAGATTCGCAACTTCTGGATTGAGCACACGAAGCGTTGCCGCGCCATTGCCGAGGAGATGGGACGTCGTCAGGGTGACCCTTGTATCATGAATCTGTGGGTACACGATGGTAGCAAGGATATCACGGTAAATCGCAAGTTGTATCGTGAGTTATTGAAAGATTCACTCGACCAAATCTTCGAACAGAAGTACGAAAATATGAAGGATTGCGTAGAATCGAAGGTGTTCGGCATCGGTTTGGAGAGCTACACTGTCGGCTCGAACGACTTCTATATCGGTTACGGTGCACAGAACGGCAAAATCGTAACACTCGACACCGGACACTTCCACCCAACCGAGAGCATTGCCGATAAACTCTCGTCACTGCTCCTATTCGTGCCAGAGGTAATGCTCCACGTGAGCCGTCCGGTACGTTGGGATTCGGATCACGTAACTATTATGAATGACGAGACCATCGACTTGATGCACGAGATTGTTCGTTGTGACGCACTCGACCGCGTACATATCGGTTTGGACTATTTCGACGCTTCGATTAACCGCATCGGCGCATACGTCATCGGAACACGCGCAACTCAGAAGTGTCTGTTACAGGCACTTTTGGAACCACTCACGCAACTTCGCGAGTATGAGGCAGCCGATCAGGGCTTCGAGCGTTTGGCACTCTTGGAGGAGGCGAAATCGTTGCCTTGGAACGCCGTATGGGATATGTTCTGTCTGCGTAATGGTGTACCTGTTGGTGAGGAGTTTATCGCCGAGGTACAGAAATACGAACAGGAGGTAACCTCAAAACGCAACTAAACAAAATAAAACAAACTAAAAAACAGAGAAAAATATGTATCGTATAGTTCTTAATGAGACATCGTATTTCGGTGCAGGATGCCGCTCTATTATTGCAGATGAGGTAGCAAAAAGAGGTTTCAAGAAGGCTTTTTTCGTAACCGACAAAGATCTTATCAAATTTGGTGTTGCGGCAAAGATCGAGGAGGTGCTCAATAGTGCAGGTATCCCTTACGAGATTTACAGCGACGTGAAGGCAAACCCAACAATCGGCAACGTGCAGCGCGGCGTGGAGGCATACAAAGCGTCGGGAGCCGACTTCATCATCGCTCTCGGTGGCGGCTCGTCGATTGACACCGCCAAAGCGGTAGGCATCATCATCAATAATCCGGAATTTGCCGACGTTCGCTCGTTGGAAGGGGTTGCTCCAACGAAGCATAGAGCCGTTCCAACCTTCGCAATTCCGACAACCGCAGGAACTGCTGCCGAGGTTACCATCAACTACGTCATCACCGACGAAGAGGCAAAGAAAAAGATGGTATGCGTCGATCCGAACGATATTCCGATGTGTGCAATAATCGACTGCGAGTTGATGTACTCGATGCCGAAAGGCTTGACCGCGGCTACGGGTATGGATGCACTCACACATGCTATCGAGAGTTATATTACGCCGGGAGCGTGGACGATGAGCGATATGTTCGAATCGAAGGCAATCGAACTCGTTGCACAGCACCTCAAAAATGCTGTCGATAACGGCAAAGACGAGGTTGCTCGTGCAGGTATGGCAGAGGCGCAATATATTGCAGGTATGGGTTTCTCAAATGTTGGTCTGGGTATCGTACACTCGATGGCTCACCCTCTCGGAGCGTTCTACGACACTCCGCACGGTGTGGCAAACGCATTGCTCCTGCCTTACGTTATGGAGTACAATGCCGATTCGCCAGCTCGCGCCAAGTATTTGGGTATCGCCAAGGCTATGGGCATCAATACCGATGGTATGAGTGTCGATGAGGGCGTTAAGGCTGCTATTGATGCTGTTCGCTCGCTTTCGCTCAGTGTTGGCATTCCTCAACACCTCTGTGAGATTGGCGTCAAGAAGGAGGATATTCCGGCATTGGCCGTAGCGGCATTCAACGATGTTTGTACGGGTGGAAACCCTCGCCCTACATCTGTGGAGGATATCGTTAAACTGTATGAAACGGCATACGAATAGTCGTCACTATGGAGATTATAATCGGTCTTTTGATTATCGCAGTAGGCGCCTTCTGCCAATCGAGTAGTTATGTGCCTATCAACAAAATCAAGGGTTGGAGCTGGGAGTCATATTGGCTTGTGCAAGGTGTCTTTGCTTGGCTAATATTCCCTCTCCTTGGTGCACTCTTGGCCATACCCGAAGGACACTCACTTGCAGAGCTGTTTACATCTGAAAATGGTTTCAATATCTCGATGACCATTCTCTTCGGCGTACTATGGGGTATTGGCGGTCTGACCTTCGGTCTCTCGATGCGCTATCTCGGCGTAGCTCTTGGCCAAAGTATCTCTCTCGGCACGTGTGCTGCCGGCGGAACACTCTTGGGCCCCGTATTGCTCAACGCATTCTTCCCAGAGATGGGCGCACTCTCATCACTCACCTTCGCGGTGATTTCGGGTGTTGTCGTAACATTGCTCGGCATCGCCATTATCGGCGTAGCCGGTATGATGAAGGCAAAGTCGATGGGCGATGGTAGCCAAAGCGCCGTTAAAGAGTTCAATTTTCCGAAGGGCCTTGCTATTGCGTTGCTCGCCGGTGTTATGAGCGGATGTTTTAACGTAGGTTTGGAGTTCGGCAAGGATATCAACTTCGGCGAACTGACCGACCCAATGTACAAAACACTCCCTGCGACACTGCTCGTCACGTTTGGAGGTTTCCTCACTAACGCAGTGTATTGTCTCTATCAGAATGCCACGAATAGGACGTTTGGCGACTACAAGCAGGGCAATTTATGGCTCAATAACGCGCTCTTCTGCGCATTGGCCGGTGCTCTGTGGTACAGCCAATTTTTCGGTCTCAGCCTCGGCAAGGGATTCCTCACCGAATCGCCAACGCTGATGACACTCTCGTTCTGCGTGCTAATGGCGCTCAACGTAACCTTCGCCAATATTTGGGGCATAATCCTCAAAGAGTGGAAGGGTTGCTCAAAGCGCACCATTGCCGTACTCGTATTGGGTCTTTGCATTCTGGTTCTGAGTTCATTCCTGCCGGAATTGCTCAAATAGAGGCGAGCACGATATATCACACAAAAAAACTCCGAGTTTCCTTTGGAAATTCGGAGTTTTTTGTGTCGCAGTTTGCACAAGGACTAATTTATCGCACTATTAACCGACAATCATATAGCTATCTTGTTGATACACCATACATGTAGGGATATTACTTGATAACCGATAACTTTTGGCTCGCCTCGGAGAGAGGCATCGCATTGAAGTGCCACCACTCCGAAGAGATTGTGTGCCAACCGGCCTCGGTCATAATCTCTCGCAACAACTGGCGATTGGCCAATTCACGGTGGGTAATTTCACCCGTTTCGAGCAATTTAGCCTCCAAATCAACACGCGCTCTATCGCCAAAGTAGTCATACTCCGAACCCATAGGTATTGGGTGTCCCGTACAGTCCACAAGCGTAACATCCACAGCAATACCGTAATTATGAGGGCCACCGCCCCGTTTGTTGGGATTTGCAACAAAATCTTGAAGCTCGGTATTCTCCACCACCTCCCACATCTGTTGCTGAATAGAGCGAGGACGGGCAGCATCATAGACCACAAGATGCAGATCGAGTCGTCTCTTTCGGAGAATTTCGTTTGCTTTTTTCAACTTCTCCATTGCTTCGGGCACAAGATACGCCTCATCAAGACCGTCGTACAACACTCTGCCCATAAAGTTATATGGAGTGGCATATACCATATACACTTCGACACCGGGAATCTCTTCACCGACACTCTGCAAGCCAATTTGTTCGAGTTCCTTCTCGATAGCCGACTTACCCGACTCCGTGGTTGGCTGACAAGCGGCGAGCGCCATGACTATAAAAACAAATGATAATAGTTTACTCATCGTCCTTGCTAAATTTTAATATATAAGCTTTTACTTTTAGATAAAAATGGTTCAAATATCACACTATCACACAACAGAAAAAATTGCAATTATAAAAATGGTGAAGAACGCTATAAAGCATATCATAAAATAGACAAGACTAATCAAAAATGCCTTCACTATCGACATAATCCACGAATTACCTTCATATACATTTTTGACAGCTAAGGTCAGATATATACCGGACGATAAGATCATAAAATATTCC
>JAFNYX010000064.1 GCA_017654125.1 Alistipes sp.
ATTGTTCCCGATGGCAGGGTGGGTTTCGTCTGCGAGCCAACCGCTCGGAGCGTAGCCGATGCCATCGACCGACTCTATAAAGATGATGCGTTAGCGCATTTTGCAGCCAATTTCCCTGCGGAACGCAAACGCTTCTCGTGGCCGACAATGTGTGACAAACTCGTCGAGGTGTACGAGAAAACAAAATAAGGTGGAGCAAAACTCCACCTTATCTCTTATATATCAGTCGTACTACTTGATATTTGGCAACTCCAAGCCGTAGCCCTTGCGCTTGTCCATCGCCTTCAACCACAAGCTGAACAGCAGTGCCAAAACGCCGAGCGATGCAAACATAAGCATCGGCAGCGTATAGTTATATGCAACGCCCTCCGCGCCGGCAGCAATCTGCTCGGCAACGCCCGGATTGCTCTTCTCCAAAGCCCAACCGATAAGCATCGGCGTACCGCTCAAACCGAAGTTCTGCACCCAAAAGATAAGCGAATAAGCACTGCCGAGGAAGCGCTTGTCCATAATCTTCGGAATCGAAGGCCAAAGTGATGCCGGTACCAACGAGAAGGAGATGCCGAGCAGAATGATTGCACTGTAAGCGATAATCTTGCTCGGGAATACCGGCAATACGAGTGCGAATGTAAGGTGGCATACAATCATCAGCAACGAGCCGAGAATCAGCATCGTAGCACCCTTGCCCTTCTTGTCGAGATACCAACCGAGGAACGGAGTAACGCATGCTGCACCGATTGGGAACCAACGGAAGATATCAGCAGCCATCGTGGCGGTGAGGTCGAGGTTGCTCTGCAACATGTTGGCGGCAAACTTTTGGAATGGGAAGATTGCCGAGTAGTAGAGCACGCACAACATTGCCACAATCCAGAAGAGTTTGCTGCGGAAAATATTTACAACGTCTGCCAACTTAAACTCCTCCTCGCTCTCGCCTTGTGCAACATCGCCGAGTTGTTTATCCAACTTCTTGTCCATCAGGCAGAATATTGCGTAGCAAAGTAGGCCGATAACGAGCATCGCAGCGCAGAATGCCACAGGACGTACAACACTTGGGTC
Source organism: Alistipes sp. (assembly GCA_017654125.1). Taxonomy (GTDB): domain Bacteria; phylum Bacteroidota; class Bacteroidia; order Bacteroidales; family Rikenellaceae; genus Alistipes. The sequence continues at coordinate 1,057 of JAFNYX010000064.1, forward strand.
GGCACCACCAATGCCGGCGATACGTGGCGATATGGTGAAGATGATAAAGACGCTTACACGGGTGAGAGCCATCTCCAAACCCATCGCTAAGGCCATCTCTTTGCCTTCAAACCACTTTGCCAATGCTTTCGATGCGGTGATACCCGCCATTTCGGCACCACAACCGAAAATCATAAAACCGAGCGATGCGAGCTTTGCACTTGCCGGCATTGCCTCCCACCACGAGTTGAGCCACGCTTCGAGCGCAGTGCCCATAAATGCCTCGCTTACGGCAAAGTACTTGATGCAGGCACCGACAATCATAACGATTGCCGAGGTTAAGCCCGTAAAGCGGATGCCCATCTTGTCGAGGATGATACCTGCAACAATCAGGAAGCCCCATACGTTGAGCAGATACTCCGAGCCGGCGTAGGTGCCGAACACATCGGAAGTCCAACCACGCTGCACCTGAATCAGCTCTTTCAGGGGTGAAATCACATCAACGAACATGTGCGCAAAGAGCATCATCATCGCGATTAACACCATCGCGCTCCAACGTGCCCATGCGTGGTCGTTGAGATTTTTTTTGATAGTTTCTGTCATAATAAAATATTTAAGTTTAACGTGTTATATCGGTTTAATTCTCGGTATGCTTCCGTAGCACTTCGTATGCCTCGCTGATGCCTAATTCGCCGGCTTTCGATATGTCGAGACAACCCTTTCTTGTATCCTTCATATATATTTGTATCAGGCCACGATTGTAGTACGCCTCGGCAAAGTGTGGATTGAGTTCAATTGCCTTCGTATAGTCGTCGTACGCCTCCGGTAGTCGGTCGGAGAGCGCGAGCAAGTTGGCTCGATTGTAATATGCGTAAGCAAAGCCGGCGTGCAACTTTATCGCCTTGTTCAGGTCGGAAATTGCCTCGTCGTAGTTGTACGTTCGCGTGTGCGAATTATGTAGGCGGCTCGCAGGGTCTTGCTCGATTGAGATGCGCTGATATGCGTTGTCTATCGACGAAATGAAGTCGATCATCTCGGCGCGAGTGGCTGCGCGATTCAGATAGATGAACGGATTTGACGGGTTGCGCTCAATGGCCATTGTGTAGGTCGTTACGGCGTTGGTGTATTGTTTGATAAGCGACTCGGTGATTGCCAACGAGAAGAGTGTCAACCAATCGTTGCTCGTTGCCGTTTGTGCCGCCTGACGACATTGGCGATTCATTGCAATCAGCGAATCGGGCGCGATATTGCAATCGAGACGCGAAATTTGCAACAGCGGATTACCCGATTTGGCAATGAAATCGGCTGCGCGTTGCGAATGGAAATGGTGTGTAGATTGCTCTGCATCAATCGAGTCTCGGTTCATGAACGTGAAACGGAACAGAGGCAGGAGTGTCATCTTGTTGTCCGTGTTGTGGCGTGTCGTGATGCGCTCGAACGACGAGCCAGCAACCTTACTTTCGAACGAAAGCAGACGGTCGAAGCGTTGTGTCGTGTCGGCGTATATCGAGTATGTGCTGTCGCTCAGGCGTGACTTGTATTCGGCAATCTTACGCTCGGCGGTTTCGCGGTCGCGTCGAGCGCCGATGTTGTCGCGCAGAAGGCGTTTCAGTTCGCTGCGTCCGAGATAAGCGTTGGCAAAGTCGGGGTAGAGTTCGATGGCCTTCGTGTAGTCGGCTGCGGCTTTGCGTATTTCGCCCAAATGGGTGTAGAGTATGGCGCGATTGTAATAGACCAATACGTTGTCGGGAGAATAGTCGGCAACTTTGTTGTAGTCATCCAAAGCGCGATTATAGTCACCTACGGATGTGCGAATTATGGCGCGATTGAAGTAAGTAATGGAACTTGTTGAGTCGAGCGATATTACGCGGTCGAGGTCTTCGAGCGATTGCCGTGGTCGTTTGGTCTCGTTGTAAACCAATGCGCGATTGAAGAAGGAGATAGGAAGCATCGAATCGCACTCGATAGCCTTATCAAAATCCTGCTCTGCCTCTTTGTAGCGACGCTGTTGGAGGTAGAGTGCTCCGCGGCGATTATAACTATTCGGATTTTCACGATTGGTGCGTATGGCCAACTCGAAATCCTCATATGCGCGTACCGTATCTTTCAGATATAGACGGCATACGCCTCTGTTTAGGTATGCGTCCGACACTTTTTTCTCGTAACGGATAAAGTTGTCGAAGTCGGAGATCGCCTCTTCAAATTGCTGATTGAGCAGACGTGTCACGCCTCGACTGAAATAGGGGTTTGGAAGGTCGGGACGCAGGTCAATGGCCTCGCGGAAGTCGTTGAGCGCATCGTCGTAGTTGCCTAATCGAGAACGAGTTATGGCGCGGTATGTGTAGGCAGTCGTAAAGACGGGATTTTTTTCGATGGCTATCGTGAAATCTGCATCGGCACCAAGTAAGTCGTCGAGATTATATTTGGCAATGCCACGCAGAAAATACCCTTCGTAGGCGTCTTCGTCAAAGCGTAGCAGCACATTTAATGTGCGGATGGCGTCCGTAAATTGACTCTCCATCATCTGCTGACGCCCCACCCAGAAGAAGTATTCGCGGTTGTATTGGGCGCGCGCGGGTATGATGCTACTCGTGAGGAGTATCACAACCATAACCACTATTCGTAAACGTCCCTTCATCCGCTGCGTGTAATGTTGTTATTCCAATTCGTAACCGAATCGTCGCAACTGTCTGTCACTGTTACGCCAATCGTCGTTTACCTTGACAAAGAGTTGAAGAAATACCTTCTTGTCGAGGAATCTCTCCAAGTCCTCGCGTGCTTGTTGCCCAACGCGCTTTAACTTTTCGCCCTTGTGGCCGATAACGATTCCTTTCTGCGAATCTCGCGCCACAAAAATCGTTGCACTGATGCGGTCGATTGTCGGCTCCTCCTTGTACGACTCGATGGCGATTTCGCAGCAGTAAGGAATCTCCTTGTCGTAATTGGTCAGTATCTTCTCGCGGATAATCTCCGATGCAAAGAAACGCAACGTCTTGTCGGTCAGCGTATCCTTCGGATAGAACGGCTCACCCTCGGGCAGTTGCTCGATGATGCGGTCGAAAATTGCACCGATATTAAAACCTTCCTTCGCCGAGGCCGGGATGATAACCGCCTGTGGCAGACGCTCGTGCCACTCGGCAACAAGTGCTTCGAGTTTTTCTTGTGTTGTGAGGTCTATTTTGTTGATTACCAATACAACGGGAATTCCGCTGTGGAGAATCTTTTCCAATATATCGGCGTTGCGGTCGCTCTGCTGCTCGACTGTGTCGGTGACGTAGAGGATGATGTCGGCATCGGATACTGCGCCACGCACAAATTTCATCATCGACTCCTGCAACTTGTAGTTCGGTTTGAGGATGCCGGGCGTGTCGGAATAGACAATCTGGAAGTCGTCGCCATTGACGATACCCATAATACGATGGCGCGTGGTCTGTGCCTTCGATGTGATAATCGAGAGTCGCTCGCCCACAAGGGCATTCATAAGTGTTGATTTGCCGACATTCGGATTACCGATAATATTTACAAAACCGCTTTTGTGCATAATACTTGATTTTAACGGACAAAGATACGAATTTATTGGAAAATTTTTCTAAAATTACGCCTAAAACAATAAAATGGCACCGATGAGCATTAAATACTATTTAATGATGCGTAGTTTGTAATTACTCAATCCTATAAAAACAGAGATTGCCGAGGCTTTATTCACCTCGGCAATCTTTTGCTTGTTTTGTGCATTGCGCTCTATCGACGAAAACCTTTCGGCATCTGTGGCATACGCATCTTGCCTCCGCCGGCAACCATCTTCATCATCTTGCGCATATCCTCGAACTGCTTCATCAGTCGGTTTACGTCCGCCATGGTTGTACCCGAACCTTTGGCGATACGCTCGCGGCGACGGGCGTTGATAATCTCGGGATTCTCGCGCTCGGCAGGTGTCATAGAGCCGATAATCGCCTCGGTCTGCTTGAACACATCGTCGCTGATATCCACATCTTTGAGCATCTTGCCCATGCCCGGAATCATCGAGGCAATGTCCTTCAAGTTGCCCATCTTCTTAATCTGCTGAATCTGCGAAATAAAGTCGTTGAAGTCGAACTTGTTCTTTACGATCTTCTTCTTCAAGCGGCGTGCTTCCTCCTCGTCGAACTGCTCCTGCGCACGCTCAACGAGCGAAACAACGTCACCCATGCCGAGAATACGGTCGGCCATACGTTCCGGATGGAATACCTGCAAGGCGTCCATCTTCTCGCCACTCGAAATGAACTTCAACGGCTTGTTTACAACCGAACGAATCGAAATCGCGGCACCACCGCGCGTATCAC
>JAFNYX010000008.1 GCA_017654125.1 Alistipes sp.
ATTTATGAAGAGTCATCCGCATAAAAGCGGGTGGCTCTTTTCGTTATGTGTTATAGGCTCTGATATTGTCGAATATAACCCATAAAAAAACCTCGCCGAAGCGAGGTATAAGGTTGTTGAAAAGCGGGGGGCGACAACCCCTCGCCCAACCTCGACCACAAAGATAACACCAAATATTCCAAAATACAACACTTTGGAAAGAATAATTTTACAACCCTCGTTTGAACGATGTTTGAACGGCATTTGAATAACACTCAAAATGGCAGATAGAATTGAAAAAGACATACAGCGGTTTGTGCAGGGAGTTGAACAGCTTATCAGCCGCAGACTACCCATCTATGCGGGCAAGACTGCCACGCAGCACTTCAAGGATAACTTCACGAAAGGTGGATTTGTCAATGGAGGACTACAACCTTGGACTCCCTCTAAGCGTCTATCATCAGGCGGGCAAGGGGCAGATTCAAAGTATGGAACATGGCAAATTAGGCACTGGATTTGCAAAGGTCTATGTGTGGAAATAAAATCATCCGTAATATGAAAAAAACACTATCGTACCTCATTCCTATTATGCTCTGTTTTGCCGTAGGTGCGTTGGGTTCCTATCTGCAAACTTCTGCCCTTGCGGAGTGGTATCCGACTCTGCGTCGTTCGTCGCTGACACCGCCGAATATCGTATTTCCGATTGCGTGGAGTGTGCTCTATCTGTTGATGGGTGTGAGCATTGGAACGCTCGTTTCGCGTGGCGATATGAGTGTTGTGCGGCTGTGGCTTTTTCAGTTGTTGGTGAATTTCTTGTGGAGTGTAACATTTTTTGCTATGCGTTCGCCACTTGCAGGTCTGATAACAATTCTGGTGCTCGACGTTTTGGTCTTTGCCTATATAATATATGCCGCATCGCGTCGTCCGCTGGCGTCGTGGCTATTCGTGCCATATCTGCTGTGGCTTATATTTGCCACCTATCTCAATGGCTACATATACAAAAACAACCACTCGACGGCTCATGCAGTCCAAGCCTCAACACTTGTACGACAAACAACAATCAATCATGATAAAGTTATGAACTATTCAATGCCTACGTTGCCTTATTCGGCCGATGCGCTCGTGCCTCTTATGAGTCGTGAGACCATCAATTATCATTACGGAAAACATCTGCAAACCTACGTCGATAATCTTAATCGTTTGGTAGTTGGCTCGCCATGCGAGGGTATGACGCTCGAAAATGTGGTAAAGTGTGCGGATGGCGCACTTTTTAATAATGCTGCGCAAGTGTGGAATCATACGCTTTTTTTCGATGGCTTGACGCCATTGCAGCAGCCCATGCCGAAACGATTGCAGAGTGCCATCGAACGAGATTTTGGCTCGGTTGATAATTTCAAGGAGCAGTTTACCCAGGCTGCAACGTCGCTCTTTGGCTCGGGCTGGGTGTGGCTCGTGCAGAATAATGATGGAGGTCTTGCGATTGTCTCTACCTCGAATGCCGGAACTCCCTTGCGCGATGAAAAAAATCCGTTGCTGACACTCGATGTGTGGGAACACGCCTACTATATCGACCATCGTAATCGTCGCATAGATTTTATTCAGGATTGGTGGAAGTTGGTCGATTGGGATAAAGCCGATGCGAGAATGAAACATTCGTAGAGTTCCGTTGTATTGTTATGGATGAAAAATCCCGTCCGGGTAGCCTTCCGGGCGGGATTTCGTTTATCTCCATTTACGGATAATGCTTGGTGGCAATAGGTGTGTTACGGCAGAACGAACTATTGCACCGAAACCGTTGTCGCGATAGACCAACTGCTGTTTCCAACGATTGCTGTAACGGCGTTGTATGCGATATACCCAACCGTATAGAAAGTTGTTCGGAATATTTTTGACCTTGTATTGCATCGAATCGTTCCAAGCACGCTCAATAAGCTCTCGGTCGTAGGTGAGCGATGGTGCCAATGTGCGGTCCATTCCTAAATATTCGACACACAGCGTATTCATTACATCGAGGAATGGCCGGAATCCAAACTCGTCGCCTATGTTCATAATCCTTTTCCAATCGACTTTCCCGCCATACGTTTTGAGAAAGAATGCCCAATCAAGCATGTGACGAATTGAGATGTTTTCGGCTGCAAAATGCGCTCCTGAATGTAATATAAGAAACAGAGCATTCATATTTGGAGCAGGCATCAGATAAGTCACCCCATCAATCTGTGCTTCGAGTGGCTCCTCGTTTGTATGCCACTCTTTTAGCATACGCTCGGCTGCTTGCGACGAAGCGCGACTATGTTGCTCAATAAAATCGTAGTGATTCTCGACGAGTGTGTTTTTGATTCGGAATACCGTATGGTGATGTCGCCCTTTGTCAATTTGAACGCCATACTGCGTTTGCAGTAATTTATCACCACGCTGCTGCTCGCCACATAGATATATGTCGATATCGCTGCTTGGACGATGGTTTGCTATGGGGTAGAGTTGCGATAAGCCAATACCTTTGAGTATCATCATGCGGATACCAACTTTGGCATATGTTTCAGCTAATAGTTTTGCTATGCGACGTTTTTTGGCATACTCTTTTTCGATTTTGTCGGTCGAAGATATAAATCGCATCTTTATTGCTCGCGGAATCTCCAACTCCAACCTTTGTATGCCATCCATAGCAATAGCTCCGATGCCTTGACGTACGGCGAGTTGATGCACCTCAATCCAATCTCCATCCGAAAGCGAACTGAATGCATCGCTTTTGATTGGGGAAGAGTCGCCCCATAGCGTGTGTCGCAGAATTTCCGCGAGTACTATGTTGCTTTTGAGGGCTGTCATCTTGTTATTTTATAACTCGTCCGGGATATGCTTCGAGAGCCTTTGCGAGTACGCGGATTGCCTTTTTGAGTTCGTCCTTGCCGAGAACGTATGCTATACGTACCTCGTCGTGGCCCAAATCAGGTTCTGAATAGAAACCCGATGCCGGCGCGAGCATAATGGTTGCACCTTCCCATTCGAACTCCTTCAAACACCATTCGCAGAAACGGTCACTGTCGTCAATCGGCAGACGGGCAACAGTGTAAAATGCACCCATTGGAATTGGCGAATATACGCCCGGAATCTTGTTCAGTTCGTCGATAAGACAATTGCGACGTTCGATATACTCCTCGTAGGTGTGGATTGCGTACGAACGTGGGCAGTCGAGCGATGCTTCGGCAACAATCTGTCCGAGCAGAGGCGGACTCAATCGTGCTTGGCAGAACTTCATCACAGCGTTGCGCAAAACGCGATTTTTGGTAATGAGCGCACCGATACGGATACCGCACTCCGAGTATCGCTTCGATACGGAGTCGATGAGCACCACATTATCCTCAATGCCTTCCAAGTGGCAGGCTGAAATGTAAGGTGAACCGGTGTAGATAAATTCGCGATATACCTCGTCGGAGAAGAGGAACAGGTCGTACTTCTTCACCAAATCGCGGATGCGGTTCATCTCTTTTCGGGTGTCTAGGTAGCCGGTAGGGTTGTTAGGGTTGCAGATGAGGATGCCTCGTGTTCGTTCGTTGATAAGCTCCTCGAATCGCTCAATAGCCGGCAGTGCGAAACCGTCCTCGATGGTCGAGGTAATAGGGCGGATGATGGCACCGGCCGAAATAGCAAACGCCATATAGTTGGCGTATGCCGGCTCAGGAACGATGATTTCGTCACCCGGATTCAGGCACGACATAAAGGCAAAGAGTACCGCCTCAGAGCCACCTGCTGTAATGATGATATCGTCGGCCGACAATTTGATTTGATATTGGTCGTAATATCCGACCAACTTTTCGCGCAACGACGCAAAACCGTCACTCGGGCTATATTCGAGAATCTTTCGGTCTATTTGTCGCAAGGCATTCAGACCCTCGATAGGCGATTCGATATCGGGCTGACCGATATTCAAATGATATACCTTTGTGCCGCGAAGTTTTGCCTGCTCTGCCAGCGGTGCAAGTCGTCTGATAGGCGACGAGGGCATCAGTCGTGCTCTCTCCGAAATATTAGCCATAACCTAACCGTTTTTATTGTTCGTAACTCTTCAACAGATGAAAATCGTAATATCCGATGGCGTTTAAGCAGTTTTGATTTGCTCGTCCAACTCCTCAAAACGTGAGTTTCGACTCTTGAACTCCGGAACTACATCTTTCATCTTCTTTACTGCATCCATAATCTGCACGCGCTCGGCGAGCTCTTTCAACTCATCTACGGCCTTGACGGCTTCGTTGTAGTCATACTCGCGTACCGACGCGATGCGAATTTTCTCGTGTTGTGTCGCGCTCGTATTTTCGGCGTTTGACAGCACCTCCTCATATAATTTTTCACCCGGACGCAGACCGGTGAATTTAATCGAAATCTCTTTGCCTACGGTAAATCCCGCCAACTCAATCATGCGCTCGGCAAGTGTCACAATCTTTACCGACTTACCCATGTCGAAGACGAAAATCTGATTGCCCACACTCATTGTCGCCGCCTCCATTACCAAACGACACGCCTCCGGAATGGTCATAAAGAAACGAGTAATCTCCGGATGTGTTACCGTTACCGGACCGCCTTTAAGAATCTGCTCGCGGAAGCGTGGAATTACCGAGCCATTGCTACCGAGGACGTTGCCGAAACGTGTGGTAACGAATTTAGTTACAGCACCTTTGATTTTGCCGTTTTCAATATCTCGGCCTAGCGACTGAACGTAAATTTCGGCAAGACGTTTCGAGCAACCCATTACGTTGGTTGGATTTACAGCTTTGTCGGTCGAAATCATTACCATCATCTCCACGCGATGTGCTACACAGAAATCTGCCACATTGCGCGAGCCGTCCACATTTACAAGGAGGGCCTCACAAGGGTTCTCCTCCATAAGAGGCACGTGCTTGTATGCTGCGGCATGGAAGACTATTTGTGGCTTGTATGTCGAGAATAGATAGTCCAAACGAGCACGTTGGCGGACGTCACCGACAATTGGAATGATATCCATATCTCGGAACTTCTCCTCCAACTCCAAACGGATATTGTGCATTGGTGTTTCGGCATTATCAAACATTATCAGACGCTTGATGCCGAATGATGCCAATTGACGGCACAACTCCGAACCTATTGAGCCAGCTGCACCAGTCACAAGAATCGATTTGTCGCTAAATTTTTGGATAATCTCTTTCATCGAGATTTTTATCTCGTCGCGTCCAAGCAGGTCTTCGATTTTTATCTCACGAATGGAGTTTTGAGCTATCTTTCCATCCACAATCTCGTCGATTGGTGGAACGACCAACACCTTGACTTTGTGTGATGTGCAGAAGGCAATGAGTTGGTCACGTTCCTCGCTAAGCGAGTTATAGTTAGGGAACAACACTGCCTGAATCGCATACGAGTTGAACATCTGCTTAATTTGCTCCTTCTGCATATCATCAAACGAGAATACACGCAAGCCGAGCAGACGGTTGTTTGCCTCGTGGTGGTTGCCTATAAAACCGACTACCTTATAGTGGGTGGAGTTCTCCAAACGAACTTTCAGTGCTGTGGATTTAATATCTACTCCGTAAATAAGAATATTGATGCGTTGATTGCCTGTAATCAATCGCTGTTTGAGCGTATCGTAAATTACAACCATTGCCATACGGATACAGATAAAACCGCAGAACAGACTCAAAGCGTCAAGCGTAATGAATGATGCGAGCAAGACACCGCGCATATTGGCTATGAATACCAATCCAAAGAAGAATAAAATCTCCTTTAAGAGTGTCGCTGCGCCAAATTTCCATATATCGGTCAGCGTACTATGACGAATGATGATATGATGTGTCCTGATAGCGAAAATCGAGATAATCGATGCGACGGTCGAGATAATAATTACAAACACACCACCCTTAAAAGAGAAGGTGTAATCTGGCCATACGACATTGACGCACAGCATTACAAAAGCCGATATGAATACCGACAATACAATATCAATAAGAGCAATTACTCCTGAATGCAGATATTTATCAAAAGCATATTTTCTAATAATTGTGCGAATATCTTCCATTATCTTTGTGTGTTTACGTTTCATGTCGTCATTCGTTGGTTTAAACGACTAATTGACACAAAAACTTTTCCAACTAACAAAGATATAAATTTTTCCCCAAAAATAGCAATGAAAATGACTTAAATGTGCTATTTGCTATTTTTTGTTGTAAACCGAATGTGGTATTGTGGCGCCCGATGGCAGTATGGTGTACGTGTCAGATAAATCACAAAAAGATAGCCGCCGACCACAAGTGGCCGACGGCTTATCCGTTTGATAAGAATCCCTAATATTAGAGGTTCTCGTTAATCGAATGCCAATCCTCAATTGCAGGGATAACGCCCATGGCGATAACCTCGTCACGAAGAGCGCAGAGGTGCTTGTACGACTCTACGAGAGTAGCGTGCTCCTCCTCAGTACCATTAACCGGAAGACACTCAACACCGTTTGCGTCGAGCTTGGTCTCCATAGCCATCATGATGTTGTTGAACTCGCCATTGTTTACATAGCAACCTGCTGGCCAACGGAATGGCTCACCACCCATAGCGGCAGCAATCATCTGAATCGAAACGAGAGCTGGGCTCTGGAACGACGAACGACCACGGAGGTCGATGATGTTCTTACCACCCTGGATTACGCGCTGACGGAGAGCATCCCAATCTGCCTGTGGCATACGCTCGGTGCCGATGATGTCGGTAAGCGGAGTACCCTGAACCTTAACGGTCGATGCAAATACAGCCATCTGCTCGCCGTGACCACCGTAAGTACGTGGGTTTACGATTTCGTCTGCTGGTACGTGGAGATACTTCGACAACTCGCTACGAAGACGAGTCGAGTCGAGAGCTGCCAATGTGGTAACCTGCGATGGCTTAACACCTGCATAAATCAAAGTGATAAGGCCGGTGATGTCAGCAGGGTTGAAGATTACAACGATGTGCTTAACATCAGGGCAGTACTGCTTGATGTTCTTACCGAACTCGGCTGCAATCTCTGCGTTGCCTTTGAGCAAGTCCTCGCGGGTCATACCTGCCTTGCGAGCTGCGCCACCCGACGATACTACATACTTTGCATCGGTCAACGCCTCTTTGATATCCGAGGTGAAGGTGAGGTTGATACCGTCGAAACCGCAGTGGAACAACTCCTCTGCTACACCCTCCAATGCCGGAGCGAATGGGTCGTAAAGACAGATGTTCGACGAAAGTTTCATCATCATAGCACACTGTGCCATGTTCGAACCGATCATACCGGCTGCGCCGACGATGGTCAGTTTTTCGTTAGTAAGGAAACTCATAATTGTTGTGTTTTTTTAAAGTGATTAAAAAATTTATTTAATAGTTTATGCTTCTATGTCAATATATGCACACTCGATTCCTACTCTCTGCAACAATGCTAAACCCTCGTTCGAGCGATACTCTTCACAATAGACCACACGCTTGATACCTGCTTGGATAATCAGTTTGGCGCACTCGATGCACGGCGATGCGGTAATATATAGCGTCGCTCCGTCACAGTTGTTTGCGCTCTTTGCCACCTTCGTAATAGCGTTAGCCTCGGCGTGCAGTACGTATGGCTTGGTCTGCCCCATGTCATCCTCGCAGATGTTTTCGAAGCCCGATGGCGTGCCATTGTATCCATCCGAGATAATCATCTTGTCCTTGACGATAAGCGCACCTACTTGACGACGTACACAATAGGAGTTGCCCGCCCAAATGCGTGCCATTTTCAAGTAACGAATGTCCAACTGCCGTTGTTTTTCTGTTGCGTATGCTCCCATGGCGTAGTTTGTTATTTGCCGTGACAATGTTTGTACTTCTTGCCGCTTCCGCAAGGACACGGGTCGTTGCGACCGACCTTTTTCTCCACGTGTATCGGCGCCGGCTTGCTCTTGTCGCCCTGACCTGCCGCAGCGGCTGCTGCCATACGTGATGCCTGTAACTTGTTCACATCTACCTTGGCACGCTGCTGTCGCGTATTCTGAAGTGCCTCCGGATTCTGCTGTTGTACAGGAATGTATGATTTGTTGAGAATCGAGAGTACGTCGCGGTTAATCTTCTCCAACATCTTTGAGAAGAGGCCGAACGACTCGAACTTATAGATAAGTAGCGGGTCTTTTTGCTCGTACGACGCATTCTGTACGCTCTGGCGCAAATCGTCCATCTCGCGCAAATGCTCTCTCCACGCATCGTCGATTGTAGTGAACATTACCACCTTTGAGAATACCTTATATATCTCGGCACCGTCCGAGTCTTTACACTTCTGCAAGTTTACCGGTACGTTGTATCCGAGGTGGCCATTTGTGAGTGGGAATCGGATTATGCCGTCGAGATGGTCTTTCTGCTCCTCGTAGATGCGCTGCATTACAGGACGAACGGTATCGGCAACCGCCTTTGCGCGGCGGTTGTAGAGTGCTTGCAAATCTGTAACTATCATCTCGACGAGTTCGCCACGTTTGGCCTTTCCGTATGCCTCTTCTGTGAATGTCGGTTGCAGACCAACCTCGCGAATGAGTTCAAAGCTGAACGACTCGAAATCATCGCCCTCGTGTTCGTTGAGGAATGCCTCTGCGTAGTCGTACATCAGGTTGTTGAGGTCGATTTCGATACGTTCACCATAGAGTGCGTGACGACGACGAGTGTAAATAACCTCACGCTGCGAGTTCATTACGTCGTCGTATTCGAGCAAACGTTTACGAATACCGAAGTTATTCTCCTCGACCTTTTTCTGCGCGCGCTCTACTGCCTTCGACATCATTCCCGACTCAATACGCTCACCCTCCTGGATGCCCATTCTGTCCATCATAGCCGCAATACGGTCCGAACCAAACAGACGCATCAAGTCGTCCTCGAACGAAACAAAGAACATTGACGAACCTGGGTCGCCCTGACGACCGCTTCGACCGCGCAACTGACGATCGACACGACGGCTCTCGTGACGCTCCGTACCGATAATGGCCAAACCACCGGCAGCCTTTACCTCGTCAATGAGTTTGATGTCGGTACCACGACCTGCCATGTTGGTTGCAATGGTAATCTGTCCCGGACGACCAGCCTCGGCAACGATTTGTGCCTCTAATTGGTGTTGCTTTGCGTTGAGGACATTGTGCTTCAAGCCGCGAATTTTGAGCATGCGGCTCAATAACTCCGAAATCTCGACCGATGTTGTACCGACCAATACCGGACGGCCCTCCTTTACGAGGCGTTCTACCTCGGCGATAACGGCGTTATACTTTTCGCGCTTCGTCTTATAGATTACATCATTCTTATCTTCACGAATTACCGGACGATTTGTCGGGATGATTACCACGTCCAATTTGTAGATGTTCCAAAACTCCGATGCCTCTGTCTCTGCTGTACCGGTCATACCACCCAACTTGTGATACATGCGGAAGTAGTTTTGCAACGTGATGGTTGCAAAGGTCTGTGTTGCCGCCTCCACCTTTACGTGCTCTTTTGCCTCGATTGCCTGGTGCAGGCCGTCCGAGTAACGGCGACCATCCAAAATACGACCCGTCTGCTCATCGACAATCTTCACCTTGTTGTCCATTACCACGTACTCCACATCCTTCTCGAACATTGAGTATGCTTTGAGCAACTGATTGACCGTATGTACGCGCTCCGATTTAATCGAGTAGTCCTGAATGAGTGCATCTTTGAGTTGTGCCTTCTCTTCGAGCGATAACTCTTTCTGCTCCAACTCTGCAATCTCGGCACCGATATCAGGCAGTACGAAGAATCCGTCCTCCTTGAAATAGCGTGACAGAACCTCGTGACCCTTGTCGGTAAGCTCTACGGAGTTCATCTTCTCGTCAATGACAAAGAACAACTCATCGGTAATCTCAGGCATACGGCGGTTGTTGTCTGCCATGTAGATGTTCTCGGTCTTCTGCATCTGTACTTTGATGCCCTGCTCCGAGAGGAATTTGATAAGTGGCTTGTATTTAGGCAGACCCTTATATGCACGGTACATCAGGATACCGGCCTCGTCCATCTTGCCCTCGGCTGCCAATTTACGCGACTCGGCAACGAGTGACGTCACAAAATCCTTTTGCAAGCCGTACAGGTGCTGAATTGAAGGGCAGTACTGCTCGAACATCTGGTCATCGCCTTTTGGTACCGGACCCGAAATAATGAGCGGCGTACGTGCATCGTCAATCAAGACAGAGTCCACCTCATCGACGATGGCAAAGTGATGTTTGCGCTGTACGAGGTCGTTTGGCGACGATGCCATATTGTCACGCAGATAGTCGAAACCGTATTCGTTATTCGTACCAAACGTGATATCTGCGAGATATGCTTTGCGACGTGCTTCCGAGTTTGGCTGGTGCGAGTCGATACAATCGACCGACAATCCGTGGAACTGATACATCGGACCCATCCATTCAGCGTCACGACGAGCCAGATAGTCATTGACCGTCACCATATGCACACCCTTGCCTGCAAGTGCGTTGAGAAATACAGGCAGGGTTGCTACGAGTGTTTTACCTTCACCGGTTGCCATCTCGGCGATTTTGCCTTTGTGCAGTACGACGCCACCGAAGAGTTGTACGTCGTAGTGGACCATATCCCACTTGATGTCGTTACCGCCTGCGGTCCAATGTGTCGAATAGATTGCTTTGTCGCCTTCAACGGTTACGAAATCCTTGACAGCTGCCAAATCGCGATCGAAAGCGTTTGCCGTAACCTCTACGGTGTCACTCTCCGCAAAACGGCGAGCCGTATCCTTCATGATGGCGAATGCCTCTGGCAGAATTTCATCGAGAATCTTCTCAATCTTCTCGTCGATACGCTTTACGGTTGTGTCGATATCCTTCGAAATCTTCTCCTTTTCGGCGAGCGAGATTGCAGAGTCTTCCAAACGACTTTTTTGTTCGGTGATATGCGCCTCGTCCTCGGCGATGAAATCTGCGATACGTTTACGCAGTGCGGCGCTTCGTGCACGCAGTTCGTCGTTCGAGAGTTGCTGAATCGAAGGGTATATTGCTTTGATTTTTACCAAATATGGTTCGACCTCTTTGCGGTCTTTGTCGGCTTTGCTGCCGAAAATGAGTTTAATTAAACTTGATAGTATGTCCATAGCGAATGTTTGTTTTCTAAATAATACGCGCAAAGATAATACAAACCGTGAGCAGTTGCAAATAAATTTGCACCGATTTGGCTTGCATATCACGCAAAAATAGTAAAATATTCGGAATAACCTCGACGAAAGTGTCGATTATTTACCGCGCTTTGCCTTTTCGATGATATTTCTTCCGACCGGACACTCCTCGCAACGCTCTGCGCGACAATACTCGGTTGCGAGTTGTAACAACGCCTGACTCTCAAACGCGTTACTTGCTTTAACGCCGTACGACCCCCAGCGTCGTATGAACTGATTGTTTTCAGCCGGAATTTTCTCCAATAGGGCAATTGCGCGTTCGCGCAACATTTCGTTGCCGATGTAGCATCCGTAAGCGTATTGTAGTTGAACGACCAGATTGATGCCGAGCAGATAACTTTTTTCGCGACCGATTCGTTTTGGTACTTCGGTAGAGAGCGCAGATGGAATAAAGTGTGATGACCAATATTCCGATGCTTCGATGCTGAATAGTCGTTCGACGTCCTGTGGCGTGCGGCAGTCGAGCATGGCGTTTACGGCAAAATCTTTTTGCGACAGAAAGGCGGCAATTTGTGCCAATCTCAGAATGGGGTGGTTGTATGGTCGAATGCCTGTCAAACGCCACTCTTTCAGGCGCATAGGCGATATGTCGTGCTTGCGTGCAAGATAGAAATATTCGCTTTTGAGCGACAGTGTATATTCGTCGTCGCGATAGGCGGTGAGCAGACCTGATGTGCCGAGCAACAGAGCTTCGATTGATTTTGGCGAATGTTGTTCTCGCATAATCATCCGGTAGGTGACCATTCGCGAAAGACGCTCATAGGCATTGCGATTGCCCGAAGCATCCATCGTGCGAAACATCATCTCGTAGAAGGTTTGATTCCAACACATCCCGGAGTGGTTGAATATCTCCTCGATTTTGCGATATTTACGCATCAGACGATCGTAGCCCGCATCGACGAGAATCTCGTGTCGGTGCAATGCATCAAGCGACTGCAAATAACCGCCACAAGCAAGCGATGCCGCGCCTGCTTTCAAGTTTTTTATGATGCGTTCGATGTCTGCCATCGTCTGTCGGTATGCTTATAATAGATTGAGTTCGAGCAGAGCCTCTTCCGACATCATACTCTTATCCCATGCCGGCTCGAAAACGAGGATTACATTAACCTTTTCGACTCCCTTGACCTTTGCTACCTGAACATTCACATCTTCGACCAAAATGTCCGCCATTGGACAATTTGGGGCAGTCAGTGTCATCTGTATCGTAACTTCGCCCGAAGGGTCGAAATCGACGTTGTAGATGAGTCCCAAATCGTAGATGTTTACGGGAATTTCAGGGTCGTATATGTTTTTGAGCGTAAGGACTATATCCTTCTCTACCTGTAATATCTCTTCCGGTGTCATTGCGTGTGCGTTTTTACTGTTTTGTCGAGAATGCAAGGGCATACAGTCGCATCTGTTTGATGGTCGCCAGAACGCCATTGCCACGTGTTGGAGAGAGGTTCTCTTTAAGACCGATGCTCTCAATAAAATAGAGGTCTGTGTCGAGTATTTCCTGCGGAGTGCGACCCTCCATCGAGCGAATCAACAGGGCGACGATTCCTTTGACTATTATGGCGTCGCTGTCTGCACTATAATATACTTTGCCATCCTCCAATCGAGCATCAATCCACACTCGTGACTGACAACCCTCGATGATGTATTTTTCGTTTTTGTGCGATGGGTCGATAAGCGGTAGCGATTCGCTCAGACCTATCAGGTAGTCGTACTTGTCCAACCAATCGTCAAACATCGAAAACTCTTCGATAATCTCCTCCTGAACCTTGTCTGCCATATCTTTTATTTGTGTTTTATTTCGTTGAGTATCTCGGCATCCGAGGCGTTTGGACGACTGACGCCCAAAAGCGATGCCAAAGTTGGCGTGAGTTGTGTCGCACACACTCGTCTATTGTATCGCGTAGCAGGTATGCCTCCTCCGTAGATGATGAGCGGCACGTGGCGGTCGTAGTTATACGGCGAACCGCTGTCGGCAACTTTGTTTGGTTGCTCCTCGATGCGTTCTGGGGTCAGCCAAATGATAATGTCACCCGAGCGTCGCGGATTAAAACTGTTTTGAACGAGATGCTGAACCCCTTTGGTGAAGACTCCATTTTGCAGCGACGTTGCGCTTATTGCATTTGCAACACCTCGGAATTGCTGAGCAAATGTTGCTGCTTCGGCGCGAATGGCATCCACCGTTAACTTGCGCTCATAGATGAGGTCATGGTTGAGGTATATCGAGCCACTGGCATATCCCAAAACCCATTTGCCCTGTCCATGTCGTGCACTCAAAAATGCGTTGAGGATAACTTCCGCTTGGCGCGAGTTAAAACGCTCCTTTTCAGCCGTGCCGCTTATGTATGAAGGGCTCATTCCGTGGTCGGCGCATAGCGTTATGACTATCTCGTCGTGACTCTTCTGTTGGGCGAGTATATGGGTCAAAAATTCGCCAAGTGAGCCGTCCAGGCGATAGAGCATATCCTCATATTCGATAGATTCGGTGCCGTACTTTTGTGCAATCTCGCGCGGAATATCGAGGTAGATATTCACCATCTTACACTCGCCTTGATACTGCTTTTCGGTCAGTAGAGCATTGATGGCCTTCTTCGCAAACTCGAATATCGCAGCATTGCCTGCCGGAGTTGTTCTCAACTCTTTTACCCAATCGGCTGGAACGGCATTTGTTACGGTCTTTTGTTTTGACGAAAAGTCGTATAACTTAATGTCCGAGCGGCGCGAATTGATGTATTGTGATTGTGTGAATTTGCCAAACCATGCACCCAGTACGAACACTTTGTTATAGGTTAGTGAGTTGTGTAATGCAACCCAACTCGGTAACGACGATGTGTAACAGTCTGCCGAAGCCCAACCACCCTTTTCGTCTAACCAATAACACTCGCCACTCTTGCCGGCCAGCATCATTGCCGATAACGACTCGTGCGCGATTGTAATGCAGTGTGCATCGTTGCGGAATGAACATACAGCATCTGTAAGTGTTTGTGCTGTAAAATGTTCGGTTGTATATATCGTGCCGATACCTGAAACGGGTACGTTGGATGCGGTGGCAGCTTTTTTATGACACAACGCAATCTCCGTATTGCCACTTGTGCGGTCGTACCATTTATTGGCTGAGATGCCGTGCGACGATGGGGTAGTGCCCGTTGCTATGCTGGCGAGCGATACGGTGGACGACGAAGGAACGTAGTCGAGATAGCACTCCGTAAATACTGCACCTCCACTCAACATACGACGAAATCCGTCCGTGGTGAAGTTTTTGTCGTAACGTTGCAGGTCATCGGCGCGCAACCCTCCGATGACGATATTCACCGCAAGTTTCGGCCGTTGGGCATAGACGCCGGTCGTCAATATGGCGAGCAGCAGAAGTATGATAAATTTTCTTGTTTTCATCGTTGGCGTTAAAATCTTACAAAGATACTAACTTTTGCTGAAATATTGCTCAAAAAATGCACGTTCTTCACTAAAATCGACCATCGGCAACTCTCCGATTGCCTTAATATTGCGTCGGCAGAACTCGGCATACTCCGTTGAATGCGGATTTTGTGGACGGTGCTCGGCTGCGGTAACAATGCGCAATACGCGCGCCATTTGCTCTTGTGTCTGTGCCGATAGGGCAGTTGTCGAAAATTTTTCCCAGATATATTCGACTGCTTTTGTGGCCGGATGCACCATGTCGTCAGCGTAAAAACGGTAGTCGCGCAAATCGTCTGTGAGTAGTTCGTATGCAGGAAAATAGTGTGCATTGTTCCACTCCGCACATAGCGCATCGACGGCTAATCGCAATGTCGCTTTGCTAACGGCATTCTGCTCCGCACCATCGCCCAAATGACGAACGGGGCTTACCGTCAGAATGACTTGTTTGTTGCGCAAAACACCCTCGAACAGAGGTTTGTACATTGCAACTATCTCCTCGACCGATAAGCGTCGTCGCGTGAAATGAGATTGGGGCACTTTGTGGCAGTTTGCTACGACTTGCCCCGTTGTGTTATGGGTGTAAATCCACGCTGTTCCGAAGGTGAGAATGACGAAGTCGGCTCGTTGCAAAGCCAATGCACCGTACTCTGTTGCTTCGCGTAACGCATCTTCGGCCTCCTGCTTTGATGGGCGGTTGAGTGAAGTGTGTGCATCAAACGAAAACCACATGCCGTCACCATGTGTCACAATCTCCTCCGGCTTGGGCAATCGATATTCAGCAAATCGCGTCAGTGCTGCCGCAATAGATGCCGGATTGAAGAGAATTCCGAGTGGCGAGGTTGTGACACGAAACTTTGCTCGGCGTAGTCGCGCAGCGATTTCATCGGCAAAACAAGAACCGAGAGAGAGAACTTCGGAGCCGTAGTCGATGCGTGCTATCAGGGGCGTTGGAGTTATTTCGGTGCGAAATTTCATCGTCAAACATATTAAATTATTTTGCAAAGGTATTAAAAATCCTTATTTTTGTGAAAAGAAACGTATAACCAACTTAATAGAATTTCAAATGAAAAGAGTTTTTATGTTGTTTTTGTCGGTTGCCCTCGGTGTAACGATTGCATCGGCACAAACAGAACAACCGACTTTCGATGTTTCGGGCGTGATTTCGACAACGACCGGTAAACCGATTGAGAATGTAGTGGTAACAGACGGTTACACCGTCGTTGTGACCGATGCCGAAGGTGCATATCGTTTCAATCGTCATCCGGAGGCATCGTATGTCTATTATTCACTTCCGGCAGAGTATGAGGTGCCGTTGCGTCAGGGACATCCGTGCTTCTATAAAAAACTGACCGACGACAAGAAGTATGACTTTGTGCTCCGTCCGTTAAAGGGTGGGGCGGAGAAGAATTTTCATCTCTTCTTCCTTGCCGATCCGCAGTGTCAGAATTTGCGCCATGTGAATCGTTTCCGTACGGAGACTGCACCTGATTTGAGGGCGGTAGCAAAGAAGTGTAAATATCCTTGCTATGCCGTTTCGTTGGGCGATATCGTCTATTCAGAGGGTCCTCGTAATGCCAACTATCTGATGCCGATGATTAAGCATGAGATGATGGCGGAGAAGATTGGTATGCCGATGTTCCAAACTATCGGAAATCACGATTGCGACTACGAACCGGTAGCTCTCAACGATCGCAATACGAATGTCTCGGTGCGCTTGCAGCGTATGTTCGAGGCGACATTCGGCCCGATTGACTACTCGTGGAATCGTGGCGATGCGCATATTGTTTCGATGAATGATATTGTGTACGATAACATCAATAACTTCAAGAAGTATCACGGCGATTTTACCGATAAGCAGATTGAGTGGTTGCGCAACGACTTGAAGTATGTCCCGAAGGATAAACTCCTTATCTTCTGTGTACACATCCCGATTGAGCACTTCCGTAAAACGGAGAACAACAAGAAGGTGCTTGCTATGTTGGCCGAGTATCCTAACTGTCGCATACTTTCAGGTCACACCCATTATATGCGCCACTATCACCACAAGAACGGTATTCATGAGCATATTCTCGCTGCTGCATCGGGTTGCTGGTGGTGGTCGTGCAATAATGCCGATGGCTCGCCTAACGGCTATGCGATTTTCGATATTAAGGGCAATACGGTTGCTGACGATATCTATAAATCGGTAGGTCATGACAAAAAGTATCAGTTGCGTCTCTATCGCGGTGATGCGGTATTTGGTGGTTCGTTCGAGCAACCGACGTTGCCGTTTGGTGCCGATAAGTTGTTGGCTAACGTATGGTATGCCGACCGTGATTGGAAGGTAGAAGTGTATGAGGATGGTAAGTATTCGGGCGAAATGATGCGTATGAAGGCATCGCCATTCCGTGGTGACGAGCATCCGTCGCTCACGTCGAGCAAGGACTGGTGGGCTATCGGTTATCATGTAGGTGTTGTCGGCCGTGGTCACCACAAGGGCAGTACGCGTCGCAACTATTGTTCGCCTTGCCACCACATGTATATCTATACGCTGAAAAATCCGTCGGCTGCCGTTAAGGTCGTTGCAACGGATAGCAAGGGTCGCAAATACACGTGCGATCATGTGATTTCGGGAC
>JAFNYX010000009.1 GCA_017654125.1 Alistipes sp.
TGAAAAAGTCGCCGATGGACGAATAGGAGTTATTCACCTGCTGCGCCATACAGCGATAGAAGGCGTTTTGTTGCATACGGTCGAGACCCGATGGCAAAATCTTCTCGCCCACAAGCGTATGGTAGGGGAAGAGGTGACGCATATTATGAGCATCGGTATTGAGCTGCTCGACAATGGTCGTAACGACATAAACCTGCACTGTATCGCCAACACCAGGCATCTCGACAAAGGTCGTATAAACCGGATAATCCTCCTCGATGGCTGCCGTCACATCGTCGGAGAAGAGCATATACTCCGCCTCGTTCAAATCGTTCAGGTACACCATTTTACGATAGTCGCGCAGCATATTTCGCAACGATTGACGTTGCTCGCGGTTCCACTGCTGCTGGGGTGTACACCCCGCGAAGCCGCACAAGAGAAGTGTCACAACAGACACCGAGAGTAGAAATTTTTTCATTTGTTTGCTTTTTTGTTGGAAACATTACTGATTTTCCCCAACTCAAAAGCAATCTTTATGCCACACTCTCGCGATACACCTTGCGCCAACGCAGCCAACCCGCCACAGCCAATACCGTATAAAGAGCGTAGAGTGCCGCCGTCAGCGGAATCTCTTTATAGAGATACAGACCCACCGTAACGGCATCCACAACACCCCAGACGAGCCACTGCTCGATATATTTGCGTGAAAGCATCCACATTGCAACAACGCTCAACGCCGTAGTCAGTGCATCCCAAAACGGCACGGTAGAGTCGGTAAACGAGACAAGCAACCCGTAAATTGCGCCGTGTAAAACGACGAATACGACCATAAGTGGTAGGATACGATTCTTTGGCGTAGGTGCGATTTGGCGCTCCGCCTCGGTCTCCGATGCACGGTTACCCGCAGCACGCTTTCCCCTTTTGCGGTCACACAACCAAACCCCAAGCCCATACATGCCCGCTGCGACGTAGTATGCCTGCATCGCAAAGTCGGCATAGAGTCCCTGACGAAGATAAAGTATGCCATGCACGATGGGCATTGCAGCCCCCACTACCCATAGCCATATATTTGCGCGATACTCCAACCACAAGTAGAGCAATCCGAGCACTATGCCAATAATTTGCAGAATCAGTTTGATATCCATTTTTTATGAGGTTATGGAATTGATAGGATTTAGGGAATGTGGCGAAATCTTCAAAAAATTCTTGACTATTGCTTGCTAAAACGTCAGTGTCACATTGCCGAGCAGATTAAATCGCGCCTGCGGGAAGTAACATGCCCACGCTCCGCGCTCCTCGATGGTCGCACCTTCAAGCCACAGACCACCGTAGCCGTTGGAGCAGTATGCCGTATTGAACAGGTTTTTCAGCACCAATCCGAAGCGCACGTTACGAATACGCTTGGTCGAAAGCGTGTACGAAAGATCGAGGTCCGAAACACAGTAGCGATCGAGCGTAAGTTCCTCATACTGACCATTCGTAAGATACTGTTTGCTGACGTATCGCGTGCGCAACAATGCCTGGAAACCACGTACATGAAAGTCGAACAACGTGCCGGCGATGAGCGACGGCGAGTAGGCAATTGTCGTGTTGCCGCGCTCGAACGCAACACCGTCGATATGGTCCACGTAGTCGATGATTCGGTTTTGGCTCAATGTGGCGTTTGCTCCAAATGTAAACCACGCGCACGGGCGTACGGAGAGCGCAAGTTCGATGCCTCGACGAAAACTCTTCGGCACGTTGCGCGAGAGCAATTCTCCCGTATCGGACAACTCGCCCGTCAGCACAAGTTGGTCCTTGTAGTGCATGTAGTAGAGATTGACCTCCGCCGAAATCCACTTACCCTCGTAGCGATAGCCCACTTCGGCATCGAGCAGCAACTCGGAGGTCGGATATTCGCCCTCGCGGATGTCGGTGAAGTTATTGCGCGTCGGCTCCTTTTGTGCTACGGAGAACGAGCCGTAGAGATTGTGGTTGGTTGTGGGGGAATAACTTACACCCACCTTCGGATTGACGAAATCGTAGTGACGCAGAATGTCGAGCGGCTGCATCGCGCCCACCGTTGGGTCAAAATTGTCATTCACGCCGTCGATACGGTGTGTAATGTGGCGATACTGCACATCGGCAAAAAGATTTACGCATTTGCCAACCCTCCAATCGACCTTTGCAAAGATGTTGGCATCGTACTTTGTCGTGCGATTGCGATAGTACTCGTACGGGGAAAAATCCGCAACACGCTCCAACGTGAGAATTTTTCCATAGTGGCTGCCACCATAGATGTTAGCCGAGAGTCCGAGCGAGAGCGACACGCGCTCTGACGAGTAGAGCGCCGAGGCAACCACACCGCCAAAGTCGTTGAGCATCGACTTGCGACGCACGAGGTTGGCGTTTGCAAGCGTCACGCCATCCGTCACCACCTCTCCGATGCCGTACTCGGCGAGTGTCTGGTCGTTCTTGTAGTTTTGGTAGTAGCCGCTGCCACGCGTATAGTGGGCAGTGGCATTGAGCGACCACTGCGGATTGAATACGTGGTTGATAATGAGTTGGTTGTTGGTTTGGAAATAGTTATCCGTATGGTTATCGTAGAAGCCGACCACACCCGTTACGGGTGCACCCTCGTCATCGAGCAGCGGACGCCCTGCGGCATCGAACAGCGGCCCGTGAATTTCGCCTTCGGGATTATAGCGGCGATTCTCCTCCATCTGCTCCTTCGTAAGACCCGTGTAGGAGAGATAGACGCGCGCCACACCACCGAACGAAAGCGCCTTGACCATCGTCCGCCCATTGAAATATCCCGCCTGGAACATATACGAACAGAGGTTCGACGAGGCACGCTCGACATATCCATCGGAGCCGATGTGCGACAGTCGGGCATCAATTGCCCAGCGACCGCCGAGCAGACCGGAGTGTATGGCAACCTGCTGTTTGTTGGTGTTGAACGAGCCGTAAGAGAGTGACGCCTGACCTCCAAACTCGGTCGAGAGAGGCGCAGTAGTCATGTTGAGCGAACCACCGAATGCGCCCGTTCCGTTGGTCGATGTGCCTGCGCCGCGTTGCAACTGAATGGAGCCGATTGCCGAGGCGACGTCGGGTGTGTCGTACCAATATACGGAGTGCGTTTCGGCATCGTTCATCGGCACACCGTTCATCGTGACGTTGATGCGCGTGGCATCCGTTCCTCGGATACGCATCGACGTCGCGCCGATACCGTTGCCCGCCTCGGAGGTCGCCACCACCGATGGCAGCATTTCGAGCAGCGACGGCACATCGCCACCATAGTTCATGCGAGCAATCTCTTCGCCCGAGAGCGACGAGTGGGCAATCGGCGTATGCGCCGTAGCGCGTGTTGCCTTGACTTCAATCTCCTGAATACGATACATTTCGACGGAGTCGATGTGCGGCTCGGCCGTCTGAGCGGCTGCCGCGAGTGTGCAGAGTGCACACCCCCAAAAAAAGAAAATCCTTTTCATAACTTTTAACTTTGAATTAAACAGTTTGAAAAGGGGTATGTCGCGATTATGCTTACGCTCCCGTTCCGGCATTACCCGTTTCGGTTCGATGGGTATAATCTCAGCCCTCGATGACCTTCGACCGCCAAAAACACCTGTCGCCCTCTTTCAAAAACGCCTGCTGCTTTCGACCGTCTTGCCCACTTCGAGCACCCCTTTGTTGTGGCAAAGATAATATGTTTTTTGATAAAAATGGGCGAAACATACAAAAATATGTAAAAAATAGGGGAAATGATTTGGTAATTAGCATAAAGTTGTCTATTTTTGACCGAATAATGTGCATATATGCGCAGAGGAAAATAATTGTAGCAAATAAATATATTATGAGTAAATTTTTATTAAACAAGACGGAGGCGTACGTTGCGTACCATACTCCGACACTTCGCACAATCAATATTCGATGCGAGGCTGGATTCCAGGCGAGTGCCATATTGGGCGATCTCACCGAAAAAGAGGGCGAATGGGATGAGCCGGCAAACTAAAACAAAGGAGGACAAAATGATGAAAAAATTCTATTCGATTCTCGGTTTGGCATTGGGAATGCTGACCGTAGCATGTTCGACGGACTCAACACAGGATGTTCTTCCGTTGCCACAGAATGAGGTTGTTTTGGGCGTATCGCTCGAAGATTCGTCGCGTACACAGATTGGCGAGGAGATTCCTGGCGGCTACACAGTAGTTTGGTCGGAGGGTGACCGTTTGTCCGTAAACGGCAAGACCTCGTCGGAGGTTAAACCGGCAGATGTAGGCTCACGTTCGGCACAGTTCACCGTGCAGGATGTTACCGCACCTTATCATATTTTCTATCCGGCAGAGGCGGTAAAGGGATACGATGCTGAAAATGACTTTTTTGTGGTGTATTCGCCATCGGAGCAGGAGTACACCGACAAGTCGTTTGCCGATAAGATTGCCATTATGGCAGGTGTTGCCGAGGAGGCCGGTCAGCCGATAACACTGACTCACCTGTTCAGTTTTATTAAGGTTTCAATCGCCAAGGGTGACAATGTTGTTCTGCACAGTGTGACCATCGAATCGTTGGGTGAAGCTACGATGTCGGGCGAGTTGTGGGTTGCACCAGGCGATACAGAATCTTGGGCGTTGGGTTGTGACTATATCCATATCGTTGGCAAGGATGGTATTCCGTACAACAATGGCGTGGCAGAGGTAATCTTCGCTGTCCCTGCCCGTGAGTATGGCAACGGTTTCAAGGTAACCATCGAGGATAAGACAGGCAAGGCGATGTCGCGTACGGCATACACCACCAACGGTGTCGAGTTGAAGGGTGGCGAAGTGCTTGCGATGCCGACACTCACCTACAAGGGCGAGGCACAGAAGGGCATCGTTATCCGCACGGCTGCGGAGCTCGTGGCTTTCCACGCAGCAGCCAAGGCGGGCGACTACTCGGCTTATTTGAATGACGAGGACGAGGTTGTGCTCGGTGCCGATATCGATATGACAGGCATTGATTGGGAGTGGACCGCAGGCAACTTTGCAGGCACGTTCAACGGTAAGGGCTACAAGATTAAGAATTGGAAGGCCGACCGCCCACTGTTCTGCAACGTTACCGGTACGTTGAAGAATATCATCATCGACAAGACGTGTACATTTACCGCCGCAACCGAAAGTATGACCGCCACCGGCGACAAGCAGTGTGCGTTTATTGCCGAGAAGATTTTCCCAGCGGGTGAGGCAATCAACTGTACCAACTTCGGCGACGTTACCGCTTCGGAGATTAACAACGGTACTCACCGCGTAGCAGGTCTGTTCGGTGCGGGCTACGGCTATATTGCAGATTGTAGAAACTATGGCAATATCACGGTTACCAACACCAAGGATTTCGCGTATAACCTTATGGTCGGCGGTGTTGTTGCCTACTACAACACCAACTCCGATCCAAAAGATTACTTCGGCAAAGATTTCCTCTATAATTGTGCCAACTATGGTAATATAACCGTTGAGTTCCCGGAGACCGTTAAGCCGAAGAATGTCTATGTCGGTGGCGTCTTGGGTACTACTACATATCACAAATCTTCCGAGGCGGTTAATCATGGACGCATTACGGATTGTTACAACTTCGGTAACGTGAAGTACCACTTCAAGAAACTTGCCGATGGTACGTATGGCAACGTTGGTGGTGTTATCGGTTATGCCGAAGCGAATATTCAATATTGCTATAACTACGGCAAGGTAGAGTACACTGTTCCGGTAGGCGAGCGCACAGCAGGAGGTAGCCGTCCGGGTGTTGGTGGTGTGGTTGCAACTGCACTCTACACAGTTTCCTGGTGTGACAACTACGGCGAGGTCTATGTTGAAGGTGTTTGGGCAGGTGGTACCAATGATAATGCAGGTGCCGGCTCATACGCTGGTGCTGTATTCGGCGGCGTTATTGGTTGCGCA
>JAFNYX010000065.1 GCA_017654125.1 Alistipes sp.
CTCGGATGAGGTCGAAAACTTCTCGGAAGGTTATGCACTCGTAACCGTCAAAGGCAAGCTTGGATTTGTTTCGGCTCAGGGCGATTGGGTTATTACACCGATGTATGACGGTGGTAGCAACTTTGCCAACGGGCTTGCTGCCGTATGCAAAGGGAAGAAATTCGGATATATAGACAAGACCGGACGATTTATTATTTCGCCGTCATACGACAAGGCCTGCGATTTTACGTCATTCAACATTGCACGCGTATCAAACGATGGTAAATGGGGCGTAATCGACTCGCGAGGCAAGAGCATCGTACCGATAGAGTACGACGATGTACAAATTTCGAAAGACGGCTATATATACGTACACAACAAAGAGCGATGCGGCATCCTGACATCCGAAGGCAAGCAATTGTATCCGCTAGTGTGCGATTGGATTAAGTGGGATTCGCAAGGGGATATGTTCCGCCACGGTGTGGTAAACGCAAGTCTTAACGGATTTCGTATCCGTATCGACAAACAAGGCAATACGGTGTACCGATACGCCATATTTAGCAAGCCTCAACGATAACTTTGTGCATCGAATTTATTCACCGAAAAAACAGCCATAAAACAACCGCAGACCGCAATTAACGGCCTGCGATTGTTTGCTTATGCACTTATAGTGCATACGAGTAATTATGTTTGTATTAGTTTTTTTTCTATCTTTGTCGGTGGTAAAAAATAGTATATTTATTGCAAACTTAAATTTATAAAAAATGAAAAAAGTAATTTTAACCTCTATGGGATTTCTTGCAATGGCTCTGACGGGCTGTTCGGAGCAGCCAAAAGAGGCGGCATGGGTTGTCGATCGTTTCGACGATGCGAAGGTAATTCGTTACGAAGTACCGGCGTTCGAGAATCTGCCGCTCAACGAAAAGTTGTTGGTTTACTACCTTGCCGAATCGGCTAAATGCGGTCGTGACATACTCTTCGACCAGAACTTCAAGTACAACCTCACGATTCGTCGTGCATTGGAGCAGATCTACACTACGTATGCAGGCGACAAGAGTGCTGCCGATTTTGTGGCTATGGAAAAGTATTTGAAGAAGGTGTGGTTTGCTAACGGTATCCACCACCATTACTCGAACGACAAATTCTCGCCAGAGTTCTCGCGCGAGTGGTTTGCCGAGCAGTTGGTGGTACTGAATGTCGAGACTCCGATTTCGCACGAAGAGTTGTGTGAGGTGATTTTCAATCCGTCGCTCTACGCTACACGTCTTAACCAGACGGCAGGTGTCGATGTGATTGCGGAGTCGGCCGGAAACTATTACGAGGGTGTAACACAGCAGGAGGTTGAGGCCTTCTACAACGCGATGATTGCCAAAGCCGGCAACGATCCATGTCCTATTTCGTATGGTTTGAACTCGAAGCTCGTTAAGGAGAACGGCAAAATTTTCGAGAAGACCTACAAGATTGGCGGCATGTACACGGAGGCGTTGGAGCAGGTTGTCGCTTGGCTCGAAAAGGCGGAGAGCGTAGCCGAGGAGCCGCTCAAAACCACTATCGGTCTGCTCATTAAGTACTATCGCACGGGTGATTTGCGCGATTTCGATGCATTCAACATCTCGTGGGTAAAGGATACGGAGTCGAACATCGATTTCGTAAACGGCTTTACCGAGACCTATGGCGATCCGCTCAGCATGAAGGCATCGTGGGAGTCGGTCGTAAACTTCAAGGATATTGCAGCGTGCGAGCGTACGCGCATCATCTCGGAGAACGCACAATGGTTCGAAGATCACTCGCCAATCAACCCTGCATACCGCAAACCGGAGGTGAAGGGTGTATCGGCAAAGGTTATTACCGTAGCGATGCTCGGTGGCGACTGCTACCCTACAACGCCTATCGGCATCAATCTTCCTAACGCAGACTGGATTCGCAAGGAGCACGGTTCGAAGTCGGTAACCATCGACAACATCACATACGCTTATAAGAAGGCGGCGCAGGGCAACGGCTTCTCGGAGGAGTTCGTTTTACGCGAAGAGGACCGCGAGCGCATGAAAGAGTACGGCAAACTCTCTGATGACCTGCACACCGACCTGCACGAGTGTCTCGGCCACGGCTCGGGTCAGTTGGCTCCGGGCACTACGGGTAACGAGCTCGGTGTTTACTCTGCACCACTCGAAGAGACTCGTGCCGACTTGTTTGCTCTCTACTACCTGGGCGACGAAAAGATGATTGAGATTGGTCTGATTCCTTCGCTCGACGTAGCAAAGGCACAGTACAGCTCTTATATCATGAATGGTATGATGACACAGTTCTCGCGCATCGAATTGGGCAAGAATGTCGAGCAGGCACACATGCGTAACCGCAAACTCATCTCGGAGTGGGCATACGACCTCGGCCGCGAGGATAATGTCATCGAGTGGGTTGAGAAGGATGGCAAGCACTACCTTGTCGTGAACGACTTCGACAAGTTGCGTGCAATCTTCGGCGTACAGCTTCACGAGATTCAGCGCATCAAGAGTGAAGGCGACTTCGAAGCAGGTAAGGCACTCATCGAGAAGTATGCTGTTAAGATTGACCAGGATCTTCACAAGGAGGTTCTCGAGCGTTATAAGGCACTTAACATCGAGCCGTATGGAGGTTTCGTAAATCCGGAATACACGCTCGTTGAGAAGGATGGCGAGATTGTCGATGTCGAGGTTTCGTACCCTAACAACTATATCGAGCAGCACTTGCACTACTCAAAGAACTATTCGTTCCTTCCATCGTTGAACTAATCGACATAGAAGCAGCGATATTCGCCGAGTAAACAAACCGAATAAACAGACAGACCGATCTAATCAAGCGAAGATTAGGTCGGTCTGATGTTTTGGGTTAAATGTCGAGGTGCCATCTCAACCAGCCGTCGGCTCATCCGAAAGTTGCTTATATGCCCTCAAATACTTCTGTGCTCATAGTGCTTTAATTAGTCGCGAATATATGTCAAGGATCTCTGCCTGTTTGGTAATGAGTGTATCGTGAGATATATTATAATATCCTGTTAGGAGTTCATAAGGCTTGTGTTTGTTTTTCTCTGCTAAATATGACACCATATCTGCCAGAAATAGATCTATAATAGAATGATCCTTACCTTAACGTCGCTAATGTATTTGTTTTATTTCGCTTTTTCCAGCGCTTGACGCCCTGCATCGGTCATCAAACCCCGACATTCGAGGTCAGCACAACGACTGCGGTTCAGTTCGGTCCAATGACTTGTCGGACGGCGAGGCGAGAGCCGTTGTACAAGACGACCATCGGGCAGCCGTTTCAGCGTCGAATCAATCCACCCGAAGCACAAAGCCTCTTCAACAACGTCCAGATATGGCAATGCATCCCACTCTGGGCGTTTCGAGCGATAAATAACCACCCAACAACAACGCTCCGTAAGATGGTTTTCCGTGAGCCAACAACGCAACTCGGCTCGCTCGGCAACGTGCAAAAGATTTATAACCTCCATAGCTCCTCGCAATTCGATTTCCATACAAAGTTAGTAATTTTTGCAACACATCAGTTCGTCACACAAAAAATAGTTTGCGCAAGCTAAATTATATACCACCTGTCAATTCGGTGTTTTTTGTGCGAAATTCCGCGCAGATGTTGGTTGGAATAAAAAAATTTTTCTAACTTTGTAATTGCTTAAAATCGCACGCAGAACAAACATTTATTTATCGAAATATCATTTTACACAATTTATTCAACCTAACTAATTAACTAACAAGTTTTATGAAAAAATTTGCATTACTTCTACTGATGATGGTAGTCGGTTTTGTCGCTTGTGAGCCAAACGGCCCGGATACGGCAGATCCCCTCTACCCATCTCCGGAGGCCGTTATCGTAGATGACGAAGCAAGCGGAGAGAACTGCATCGCGCTTTTGTTCGATGGTCGCGCAGCGATTAAAGCGGGTGCTGCAACCTTTACCTCCAACCTCACACCTGAGGATGGAAGTGAGCCACTCACGATTACGAGAGAGGCGACCGCTGCTGATGCATGTAGCCATGTATTCAGCAACCTCCCTATCGGCGTTTATACGGCTTCCGTATTTGCCACCTATGCTGATGGCACTTCGACCGAGCCGGTATTCGTTACCGACTCTCAGGGAAATATTGTTAAACTCAACATCGAAGGTTCTTCGTTGGCAGTTAAGTTCGCTTACGCAACATCGTCGTCGCTCGCCTTCACGTGGAGCGTTAGCGGATTCAATGATGTAGACAAGGATGTCGCAACGGCTTACAGCTTCGGTATCTACAAGGATGCAAAGTGTGAAAACCTCGTTGTTTCGTGGGAAACGGGTGCTGGCAGCTCGATTTGGGCAGATTTGGCAGACGGCTCGCCACAGTTCGAGTTCTCCGGTTTGGACAAGAATACCTCCTATTGGTTTATGGTTAAAGACCTCGACAACAATGTTACCTCTACGCCAATCGAGGGTAAGACTTTGAATTTTGACATTGTTGTTCCAAACGCGGCAAGCACTATCGAGCCAAACGGCATTGCATTGGCCGAGGATTTCAGCGAACTTGTTTGGGGCGGTAACTATCTGCGTGGCTCGGCTGCTTATTCGGCAGACGATCGTAACCTCGCAACCGCATTCGACAAGGCAGAGGGCGTAAATCCTATCGATGGTGGCCCTTGGAAGTGGTATTTGGTAGGTCCTAGTACCGAGATTGGTCTGTTCAATACAATGAAGCATGCCGTTGAGAATTCGCGTCTGGCTCAGTGGGGACTCTGTCCGGAGACTCCGGGCGCCGGTAGCGCTTCTGTTTGCGGTCGCATCGGTCACATCAAATTGGGTGCAAGTAACAAGACTGCTCTCATTTGTACTCCGGAATTGATCAACCTCAAATCGATTGCAACGCTCGAAGTAACGTTCGACCAGGCTCGTTATGACTCGGACCCTGTAACGGGTGCAGTTTACGTAATCAACGAATCGACGCACGCCGGCAAGGATGGTGGTTCGGAGGTTTTGCCTTCGATTAAGGACCTCACTCCGGCTGCCGAGTTTGAGATTAAGGCAAGCCGCGCATTCACCACTGAGAAGGTTGTCATCAAAAACGTAGCTCCGGGTGCACGTATCGGTATCGGTCCTATCCGCAAAGATGGTTCGGCTCCGGGCGCATCGCAGCACCGTATGTTCTTGGACAACATCATCGTTAAGGTTGTTGCTTACGAATTGTCGAAGATCGAACTTGAAAAGCCGGTTATCACATTTAGCGAAGCAACCGCAGAAGAGGTTGTTGTTAAGTGGAACAAAGTTGAGAAGGCTACGGGCTATGTTCTCGAATACAAGGAGAGCAGCGCAACGGCATATACCGCAGTTGAGCTTGGCAATGTTCAGGAGTACACAATCACCGGTTTGAAGGGCTCGAAGAAGTATCAAATTCGTGTGAAGGCAGTTGAATCAGTTTCGAAGAGTGAGTCAGCATACTCCGATGTTACTGAGGTTGAGACTTTGGCGAAGGCGTTGTTCCCGATGGTGGCAACCAACGCTGACGAGTTGATCGCAATCCTTGGCGATGCCGAAGGTTTGCGTACCGCAACCGCAACAGACGAGATTCAGATTACGGGCAATCTCGACTTCGCAGGCAAGACCCTGCCGGAGGGCGTTGTATTCCCTGGTACACTCGTTGGTAACAACAGCACGTTGAGCAATATCACATCGGATCATGCTCTCTTCGCATCGATTGCCAACGCTAAGGACCTCACCATTGACAAGTCTTGTGTGTTTACTACAACGAAGACCGGTTTGCTCGCATCTTTGGCTATCGAGGCAACGGGTACTTTGACCAATATCGTAAATAAGGCCGACGTATCGATCGTTGCAACGGCAACGGGCGAGTCGTCTGTGGCAATTGCAGGTCTGGTAGCAACCAACAGTGCTAAATTGGAGGGCTGTAAGAACTACGGTAATGTAACCTACACCAATACCGGCTCTTCGTACGGTGTTGTGATTGCCGGTTTGGCAGCTTATAGCGACGGTGCAATCAACAATTGCGAAAACCACGGTAATGTAACGATGTCGATTCCGTACTTGCATGACTTCGGCGACATTAAGGGTATTGATCGTCTTCCTGCCCACATTGGCGGATTGGTAGCACATCTCGGCCCGAATGCTCCTGTAACTAACTCGATTAACAATGGAGATATTGACTACGACATAACTGCTATTGAAGGTATGCCTATTTCGTGCGGTACGAACCGTCCGCGTATGGGTGGTATCGTTGGTTTGGCATACAGCGACATCTCGTCGTGTACGAACAACGGTAAGGTTGATGTTTATGTTTCGACTTCGGACAAGTCCACATATAAAGCCAACAACTACCCTATCAATATCGGCGGTATCTCGGGTGGTGCGTTTGCTGATGCAACCGGTGCATCGTGCTCGAATGTTTCGGATTGTGTAAACAACGGTGAGATTACCGGCGTTTCGTATTGCGACGGTTCGATTCCGACATGTGCCGGCATCGTTGGCTATCCTGGCTACGAAAACAAGGCACAGACCAACCTCATCACTCGTTGTACGAACAACGGTAAAATCAACGTGTTTGCACAGGATGAGATGCGTGTCGGTGGTATCAATGGCGGTACGGGTAACGTAACCTACTGTAAGAACTATGGTGCAATCAATGGTTCCATTCCTTATACCGACGCAACTATCGGTGGTATTTCGGCCTTCTTGTCACAGGGCCATAAGTTCGAGTACAACGAGAGCTACGGTGCGTTGAGCAACATCAACGGCGAGGTAGGCGTTATCGAGATTGGTGGTCTTGTTGGCCAGCACGGTGGCGTTGACAGTTATGCAGGCGAAGGTCGTGGTTGTATCGTGAATTGCGATATCGTTTACGACTGGGGCAATCACAAGTGGTATAGCCTCGTAATCGGTTGGAATTATAGCGCATCGGCTACGGTCGTTATGGGTACGCCAGAGGAGCCAATCAAGATTCTTGGTGGCAGCATGTCGTGCGATGGTGGCAAGAACGTTATCCCTATCACTGCCGAGAACTACGAGACCTATGTAAAGGGTGCAGGTAGCGAAGCACATACCGTTCACGTAAAATTTGGAAACTAAAAAACTATGAAAAAGATATTTTATATTGTAAGTTTGTTGTTGGTGCTCGCAGTTGCTTGCGAGCCCAACACAGCGCCCGACAAGATTGACGAAGTGTCGTCGCTCGAATATACAGTTGAATCTATTGCAGAGCATGAGGCGGTTATCGTAAAACCAGAGAACCTCGAAGCAACCGCTCCGGTTGTAGTTATTCTCGCCGAGGATTTGGAACTCAGCACTCGAATGTCGCCCACTCCGGCTGTTCCTGATGTAAACTTCAAGGCGGCAGAGCACTGTCTTATCGGTGGTTACGCCATTTGCGTTATCGCAACGCAAGCAAAGGAGGATATTTCGTTCCTAACGGCTGTTAAGGAGCTCTTCCCAACGGCTTCGAAGCGTTACCTGCTCAGCTATCGTAACGGTTTGGCTTATACGGCAGCTATGCAGATGCCTGATGAGTTTGCCGCATTCGGTTGTGTTTCCGGCGCAATAGATGTTGAGACCTACAAGGTAAACAACTTCACCAAGCCGGTTTCGTTCGTGCACGTACACGCTACCGAGAACTCGGTCTACAAGTGGCAGGGCGTACAGGGTAAGTCGGTTTCCGTACCTTTGTGCGTAGGTGCAATTGTTGCTAAGAACGAGTGCATCACCTACAAGACTTCCGAGTTGTTGCCACGCGAAGGCAAAGGCCACGTAACTTGTACTCACTACACAGGTGGCGAGTCGGGCTGCGATGTGAAGTTGTATAGCGTTGAGAGTGCAAACACCGGTTGGTGCGACGAAGAATTTGAAGTGTATAACCAGATTTGGAATTTCTTTAAAACTCATTAGGAATCATGAAGAAGATTATGATATTGTTTGCTGCGCTCTTGTTCTGCCACGTGGCGAGTGCGGCATCGGTTAAAAAAGAGTCAATCGTAGATCAGGGTATTACAAGAGAGTACCACGTCTATATCCCAGACAACCTTCCAGCAGGTGCTCCGCTCGTATTTATCCTTCACGGATATGGCGGTTCGGCTACTTCGTACGTAAACAATTCTTCGCTGACCTTCAAGCAGCTTGCCGACGAGTATAAGGTGGCTTTGTGCTACCCACAGGCAACACGCGACTCGAAGAATACGGGTTGGAATGTGTACTACCCTTGGCAGATTGGCAAGATGCAGGTGGACGACTGCGAGTTCATTTGCAACCTGGCAAAGCACCTGCACGCAACCTACAACCTCTCGGCAAAGAATACATTCCTTACCGGTATGTCGAACGGTGGCGAAATGTGCTACTTGTTGGCCTATCGCAAGCCGAAGGAGTTTGCTGCCATTGCCTCTATGGCGGGCCTTACGTTAGTTGAGATGGCAAAACGTCACAACTTCACCGAGCCAATAGCATTTATGGAGGTACATGGTACGGGCGATAAGACTTCGCGCTGGGAAGGCGACCCTACCGACCAATATGGTTGGGGTGCATACCTTCCTGTACCTGTTGCAGTTGGCGCTATTGCTGCGGCCAACAAGTGTATGTATGAGGAGACTACGGAGTTGCCTCAAATCAAGAATCGCGTAACCCTTCACCGCTACTATGGCGCACCATCGGGTAAAGAGGTGTTGTTCTACGAGGTACGCGGTGGCGGTCACAACTGGGCAACAGATTCGTTCGATTCGTGCCGTACCATCATGGAATTCTTCAAGAAGAACATGACGAAATAATCATTTCGAAACAAACACAAACAAAAAGGAGGGCTCGTGAGTCCTCCTTTTTGTTGTGTATTAGGCCACTTTGGCATCAAAGCAAAGCATTGCGCGTACGATTTGCGATATACCAAATCACAGCAATACGAATTTTAGAGAACAACAAGGATAAAAAACATTTGCAAAGAGTCGTAAAAATTATGATTTTTGCTTAATTTTGTTTATATTAGCGTACAATTATAATACGGAATAATCCGTTATGTATTTAAAAACTATATATTGAACATTTTAAGCTATGAAAACAGATATTGAGATTGCTCGTGAAACAAAGTTGAAGAATATTCGCGAGATTGCTATTCAGGCAGGTTTTCCGGAAGATGAAATATTTAACTACGGTAAGTACATTGCAAAGTTGCCGTACAAGTTGATTGACGAGAAAAAGGTTGCCAAAAACCACCTTATCCTCGTCACGGCCATCACTGCGACAAAAGCCGGTGTCGGCAAAACAACCGTAAGCATCGGTCTCGGAATGGGTCTTAACCATATCGGAGAGAAGGCGATTATCGCCCTTCGAGAACCATCGCTCGGCCCTTGTTTCGGCATGAAAGGCGGTGCTACGGGTGGCGGTCATGCACAAGTTTTGCCATCGGAAGACATCAATTTACACTTCACCGGTGACTTCCATGCCATCACGTCCGCAAACAACCTTATCGCTGCATTATTGGACAACTACCTATACCACAATCGCTCGAAACAAGTGGGCTTAAAACGAGTTATGTGGCGCCGCGTACTCGATATGAACGACCGCTCTTTGCGCAATATCGTATCGGGTCTCGGTGGCTCAACGAATGGCATACCAACCGAAACCGGATTCGACATCACTCCGGCATCGGAAATCATGGCTATCCTATGTCTCGCGCGCAACATCGAGGATTTGTATGTACGCATTGGGCGGATTGTGCTCGGTGTACGCTACGACGACACCCCTCTCACTGTCGATGACCTCGGTGTCACCGGTGCTGTTGTAGCACTATTGAAGGATGCCATAAATCCGAATCTCGTACAAACGACCGAGAACAATCCTGTAATCATTCACGGTGGCCCGTTTGCAAACATTGCACACGGCTGCAACTCCGTTATTGCGACCAAAATGGCAATGACTCATGCAAAATATACGGTTACCGAAGCTGGATTTGGTGCAGACCTCGGTGCCGAGAAGTTTCTCGACATTAAATGCCGCCAAGCAGGAATCCAACCGGACCTCACGGTGCTTGTGGCCTCTACCCTCGCGTTAAAGATGCATGGCGGCGTACCCGAGACAGAGATTAAACTACCAAATGCCGAGGGGCTGCGAAACGGTTTCGCAAACCTTGACCGACATGTGGCAAACCTCAAAAAATTCGGCCAAACAATCTTGGTATGTTTCAATAGATTTGCAAGCGATACGGACGAAGAGATTAATATGGTTATCAACCATTGCGAAGCACTTGGTGTGCGTTGCGTGTTAAACAATGCATACACAGAGGGTGGCGCAGGTGCGGCAGACCTTGCTCGCGCTGCGGTAGAACTTATTGAGACACAACCATCGGAGCCGATTAA
This sequence comes from Alistipes sp., assembly GCA_017654125.1. Lineage (GTDB taxonomy): Bacteria > Bacteroidota > Bacteroidia > Bacteroidales > Rikenellaceae > Alistipes. The sequence continues at coordinate 10,338 of JAFNYX010000065.1, forward strand.
GTATGCGTATGACCTTGAAGACAGCATAAAGGAGAAGATTTCCAAAGTCGCTAAAAATATATACGGAGCAAGTTCCGTAGTGTTCGGGCCAAAAGCAAAGAAGCAGATTGAACTCTTGGAGAAATGGGAGATGGGGCACCTCCCCGTATGTATTGCCAAGACTCAGTTCTCGTTCAGTGCCGACGCAAAGCGATACGGTTCAGTCGAGAATTTTGAAATAAACATCAAAGACATAGAACTTAACGCAGGCAGTGGTTTTATCGTCGCTTTGGCAGGCGACATTATGCGTATGCCGGGCCTCAGCAAAACACCACAGGCTGGCAACATACGCCTTGCAGACGATGGCACCGTCGAGGGCCTCATATAAATAAAGATGGAGGGGTGTGGTTGCCGAATAATTTCGACAACCACATCCACAAGCAGAGCTTGTAGCAATAATATTGAAAGCAGAGGGAACAAGTTGGATTTACTCAACCGCGACCCTCTGCTATTTTCTCCTCCCCCATGCTCGCAACTATGGTCGCAAAGGCAATATACGTTGTTAAGTACCACAAAATTATACTATTCTATCGAAAATAAGCACTCCATAATTGCATATAAAGAAGTTATTCGCTAACTTTGCGTATCGGGTATATTTTGTAATCACAACCAAACACCATGAAAATATTAAAATTTTTCGCACTTGCAGCAATTTTATTTGCAGCATGTGACAATGTTACGACCGAGATGTCATACGACCAAAACCTAATAACGGTTGAAGCAGCGGAGCGCATCACCGTTGAGTTTTGTGATGAGACTGCACGTACCTATGTTGAAAATGGAGATAGGCTTCGTTGGACGGAGGGAGATGAAATTTCGTATTTCCCAGGAGTAACGTGCAACATACAATATCGCTTCGATGGAAAGACCGGTGACAATAGCGGTACATTTACAAGGGTTACCGAAAAACTTATTACCGGCAATGCGTTGGTTAACACCTATGCCGTCTATCCATACAACGTGACGACATCAATGTCGGACGAAGGTATCGTTGGTTACAACTTCCCGAAGGAGCAGCTCTATGCAGAGAAGTCGTTCGGTTTGGGTGCAAATGCGATGATAGCCGTTACCGAAGGTAAATACGACAACGTTCTACGTTTTAAGAACGCAGGAGGCTATCTCAAACTGCAACTATATGGCAAAGCCACAATATCGAACATCGTATTGCGAGGTAACAATAACGAGATTCTGGCTGGCGAAGCAACCATTACCGGATCTTTCGACAAAGAACCTATGGTTAGCATGGCTGCAAATGGGGAAACGGAGATTACTATCAATTGCGGTAATGGCATCGAGCTTGGCAATTCGGCAGCCACTGCTACCGAATTTTGGTTTGTCGTGCCTGAAACAACCTTCACAAAGGGTCTTACAATCGTCGCAACCGACACACAAGGCAACTCTTTCGAGCAATCAACCTCGAATGTCATCAAAGTTGAACGAAACCATATTCTGCCAATGCAGGCAATCGAGTTCAAGGTGGAGAGCGAGGAGCCTGAGATTATCCCTATCACCGCAACATTGACCTATACGGAGTGTAAAAGTTCGATAAGTGGTTATGGCAATCCAAAGAGTTACACCAACTCGTTTGGCACTTGGACTATATGTGCATACGACAACCAAAACGGTATTCAGATAAACAAGAACAGGGTGGCTTATATCGGTACACCTACTTTCGAAGGCGATATCGTGAAGATAAGGTTCGATTTTGCCGAGAGCTATACGGGCAATATTATGCTCTGCACGGAGTGCGGTACGACATCGGTTATTGGTCAGTTCGAGTCGTTTGGATGTAACGGTATGTCAAAGGAGTACACCTTGACCACTACGGGTAAGAAATCATTCTATATCCGCTCGTCGGCATGTGCCCGCATTACACAAATAACAATTGAAGCAGGCGGTACGGGCAGTGGTACAACCCCTGAGCCAGAGCCGGACCCAGAACCGGAGCCGGAAGAGCCGGACACTCCTATCGTAAATGATGGAATTATCGGTGGATGGCATATCAAGAGTTTCTGCGGAGGTACGGCCGATGCTGATATTTATATGCAATTGAACAGCGATAAAACATTCTTGCTATATCAGCGTACAAACTCGGCAACATTCGTGCGATTCGATGGTACGTACTCGCTCGATGAGAGTAATTCGATAATATCGGGTACTTATAGCGATGGTGTATCGTGGGCCAATAGCTACCAATACAGTATCAACTCAAACAATGAGCTGGTATTTGTCAATACGAGCAACTCTGCGGAGGTTACTATATACGAGCCCGCAGCAATGCCAACCATATCCACAAGAAGCATAAGCAGACTCGCCGTTTCATCGGATAATAGACCATTGTAAAAATTATAACGCTATGAAAAAATATATATATGGTGTAATTTTGCTCCTTGCGGGAGCTTGCACAGCCGATTTGGAAGATACGCTCGTGAACTCGGGCAACACCGACACGGCCGATAAGATTATCAACAACAGCACCTATGCCGTAAATGGCGAAGTATTAGTTCGTTTTGAGCCTTCGGCAGAGAGTCGTTTGGCCGAATGTGCGACTCGTTCGGGCGCAACTCGTTCAGGAATCGAGGGAGTGGATATCACACTCGACCGAGTTGGAGGTTATGCAGTAGAGCCGGTATTTGTAGTAACCGAGAAAAACTGTGAAAAAGTTTACGCCGCAGGTCTGCACCTTTGGTATCTGTTGAAATTTGACGAAAATCAAAGCCTTGACAACGTCGCCGCTGACTTAGCAAAGGTTGGAGAGGTTAAATATGTGGAGTTCGTTCGCAAGGTGAAACGAATCGCACCAAAGCGAGCCACGGGCTTTGCATCGAACAACCAAGCAGCAAAAACCTCTCCGACGAGTGAGACGCGTGCAACAACAAGTATCCCATTCAACGACCCACACAAACAGTATATGTGGGGACTCGACAACCAGGGCACAAACTCCATGGTCGGATACGAGAACCTTTTCGAGCCTGAAACGGAGGCCGATGTAAATGCTGTTCCCGCATGGAAACTTTGTACGGGCAACCCGTCAATCGTGGTGGCAATCGTCGATGAAGGAGTGATGTATTCACACGAGGATTTGAAGGACAACTATCTTATCAATTTGGCCGAAAAAAACGGCACCGCAGGTAAAGACGATGACGGCAATGGATACACAGATGACATCTACGGATACAACTTTGTGTCACGAAACGCAACAATCTCTTGGAACAAAAACGGCGACACGGGTCACGGAACTCATGTCGGCGGTATCGTATCGGCCGTAAACAACAATAATACGGGCATTTGCAGCATAGCAGGTGGCAGTGGCAACAATGACGGAGTAAAGATATTCTCATCGCAAATTTTTAGCGGAGAGAATGGCGCAACAACAACCAATACCGCTAAATCGATTCAATATGCAGCAGATCGAGGTGCTCATATTTTGCAGTGCAGTTGGGGTTACGAGGGTGGCGAAATAACCAACGACAAGGACTACACAGGCGACTACTATTGCTCTATTGAGGCCGCCGCCATCGACTATTTTATCGCCAATGGAGGCACGGATAACGGCCCGATTGCCGGAGGTCTTGCAATCTTCGCAGCCGGTAATGAGCTCTATCCAATGGCCGGCTATCCGGGCGCATACGAGCCGTGTATCTCAGTGGCATCGATAGGCCCTGCACTCAAACCTACCTATTACACCAACTACAACTACGGCGTTGATATTACGGCTCCAGGCGGTTCATCGTTATACCCCAATGGCGAAATATACTCTACCGTTCCGAGTGTGCTGTACGGCTCGAATTACGCAATGATGCAAGGTACCTCGATGGCGTGCCCAATGGTTTCGGGTGTCGCTGCGCTCGGATTGTCATACGCCCAAAAACTCGGAAAACGATTTACGGCAAAAGAGTTCCGATCGATGTTGCTCGCATCAACATCCGACATATCGCCATATCTTACCGGCAGCATAACCATTATATGGGAAGACAACACAGAGGATGATATCAATTATGCCAACTATAAAGAAAAGATGGGCGCAGGTTATGTCGATGCATATAAACTCCTATTGCAGGTGGAAGGCACCCCTTACGTAACCATCATCGCAAATAAAGCGTCAAGCATTGACCTGACGCAATTCTTTGGCAATGGTGATTTACGGTTCTCAAAATATGAAATTTCGGATAGCGATAAGAGTGCTGTGGGTTGGAGCAATGACTCTTATAGCAATGGCAAGTTGAATGTTACGTGCACAAAGAGTGGCTCTGCAACAGTAACGGTTACTATGCTTGTAGGTACGGGTTCTCAGTCCAACGCCTCAAACCCATACCCTACCGAGATTACGAAAAGTTTTGTTGTGATGGTGCGCAGCAAACTTGCCTCAAACAATGGTTGGCTATAAAAAACAATACTGATACAAAAAAAACACCAACGCCCCAAAATTATATTTTGGGGCGTTATCAATACCATATAGCCAATCACTTACTCTTACCACACAAAATACGATGGAGCTATTACAAGAACTCTAAAACCGATAATCAACATTTAATATAACTAATAGCGCACCAATACTGCACATTTTTGCACAAAAAAGACAAGGAGCATTGCAAATGTATTTGCAGCTCCTTGTCCTCATTTATACGCCTTTCGAACAACGCATTCAATATATTGCTCTCGCGCTCATTGTTTTTTGAGGAGAGGGCTTCTTTAAAGCGCTTACAATTTCAGGGCATAAATCTCTTGTTGCAACGTCTCCAAAAAGCGAGCAGCGTGCGCAC
>JAFNYX010000066.1 GCA_017654125.1 Alistipes sp.
AATCCCATCTTCCACCCAAAGTTTGAAACGAAGCAAGGAGATGTCGAATATTTCGACATCTTTTTGTTTTTTAGTACCGCCACACGCAAACTTGTTTGTGGGGAGGGTTGGCTTAACTCGTTTAGCAACAACAAAAAAGCGAGAAACTTTCGCATCTCGTTTCTGTACCCCCCTCGGCTACTCGACCGGCGGCAGAAGCCGAGAGTAGAGCAAGCATGGTAGGCGAAATCGAAGATTGGCGAGATTGGGAATTGACGGCTGAAAACTTGTTTTCAAAGACGGTTATTCGCAATCTCGACAGATTGCGTAGCAATGCGCCTACCCACAATACAAACAACACTACCAAGGCGCAACAAGCCGAACGAGTCCTATTCTGGGCACAAAAAAAGACGTCGAGAAAAACCTCAACGCCTTGTGCCACTACCAGACAGAATAAAAGCCCCCAACAAGGACTCGACCGACCGCCGCAGGAGAGAGCAGACCGAAGATGTAAATGATAGACATTCAACCGAAGGTTTTGAAGGTTAATTAAAAAGTAGATGCCAAATTTATTTGAGCAGATAATTTTTAATTAAGATTCTAAGTTGCATAGCAACAATGTCTATCATACATCGCAGACAAGTATGCCGAGCCACCACCGGTTGAACGAGTCCTATTCTGGGCACAAAAAAAAGACGTCGAGAAAAACCTCAACGCCTTGTGCCCAGAATAGGACTCGAACCTACACGTCTCTCAACACTCGCACCTGAAACGAGCGCGTCTACCATTTCGCCATCTGGGCATTTGCGATTGCAAAGGTAATAAATTTTCGGAACTTACAACCCTTTATGCAAGGAAAAAATCGAAAAAAAGCACAATATCAACCCTTCGCATACAAAATTCCCACCATAAAATTTCATTATCTGCAAAAATAACGTATCTTTGTTAGGATTGTGGGCACAAAGGAGATAGATGTGCGTACAAAAATAAACAAAAACTCAAAAAACTTAAAACTGATACAGAAATGGATATTAACAAAGTAAAGAGTGCATTTGCCGACCATTTTGGCGGCGAGCACGCTATCTATTGCTCTCCGGGCAGAATTAACCTTATTGGCGAGCATACCGACTACAACGGCGGTTTCGTATTTCCTGGTGCCGTAGATTGCGGTATCGTGGCAGCCATCCGCGCCAATGGCGAGTGCAAAGTAAGAGCATACGCAATAGATCTCAACGAGTCGGCAGAATTCGGCTTGGAGGAGAGCGATGCTCCATCGCAGGGTTGGGCAAAGTACATCTTCGGCGTATGTCGAGAGATGACGGCTCTCGGTGTTAAAGTTGGCGGTTTCGATTGCGCATTCTCGGGCGATGTGCCTCTTGGCGCAGGTATGTCGTCGTCGGCAGCATTGGAGAGCACCTTTGCATTTGCTCTGAACGAGATGTTTGCCGAAGGCAAGATTGACAAGTTTGCGTTGGCGAAGGTTGGTCAGATGACCGAGCACCACTACGTTGGCGTGAATTGCGGCATTATGGACCAATTCGCATCGGTATTTGGCAAGAAGGGGCACCTGATGCGCCTCGACTGCCGCTCGATGGAGTTCGAATATTTCCCGTTCGATCCGAAGGGTTATCGTTTGTTGCTCGTAAATTCGTGCGTAAAACACGAGTTGGTCGATTCGCCATACAACAAACGTCGCGAGTCGTGTGAGCGCGTTGCCCGCACGCTGGGTATTGAGACATTGCGCGATGCCGAAGCGGAAGATTTGGAACGCATCAAAGACCAAATATCGGAGGAGGATTACAAGCGTGCAAAATATGTAATTGGCGAGAAGCAGCGCGTATTGGATGTCTGCGAGGCGTTGATTGCCGGCGACTACGAGACCGTGGGTGCGCGTATGTACGCTACGCACTGGGGGATGTCGCGCGACTACGAGGTGAGTTGCGAGGAGCTTGATTTCTTGGCTGAGTTGGCAGAGAAGTGCGGTGTGACCGGCGCACGTATTATGGGTGGCGGATTTGGTGGCTGCACCATCAACCTCGTGAAGGAGGAGTTGTACGACGGTTTTGTGGAGGCAGCTCGCAAGGAGTTTGCTGCGAAGTATGGTCACGAGCCAAAGATTTACGACGTAGTTATTTCGGACGGTGCCCGCCGTTTGGAGTAAACGGTACGCAAGCATAAAAAGCATAAGGGGTTGTCCGTTGCGACAACCCCTTATGCTTTTTACTGAACCCGAGACTACTCCTCGCCCTCGGCCATCGTGTGATATACGTTTACAACGTCGTCGTCCTCTTCGAGTTTCTCAACAAGTTTCTCGACTGCCTCACGGCCCTCTGCATCCAACTCCTTCGTGTCGGTCGGGATACGAACACCCTCACCCGAGATAATCTCGTAACCGCGATCATCCAACCACTTCTGGATTGCGCCAAACGCCTCGTAAGGGGCATATACATTGATACCGTCCTCCTCAACATAGAACTCATCAACGCCCAAGTCAATCATATCCAACTCCAACTCCTCGGGATCAACACCCTCCGCCTTGAACTTGAATACACACTTATGCTCGAACATAAAACCGACGCTACCCGAGTTTCCGAGCGTACCGCCACACTTGTTGAAGTACATACGCACGTTGGCAACCGTACGGTTAGTGTTATCGGTAGCGGTCTCTACCAAGAAAGCAACACCGTTCGGGCCGTAACCCTCGTAAATAACCTCCTTATAATCCGCTGCATCCTTCTCTGTTGCACGTTTGATTGCGCGCTCGACGTTCTCCTTCGGCATATTCTCTGCCTTGGCATTCTGCATCAAGATACGCAGACGCGTATTCGACGACGGATCGGAGCCACCTGCCTTAACTGCAATCTCGATCTCCTTACCAATCTTTGTAAACACGCGCGCCATATGGCCCCAACGCTTCATCTTTCGCGCTTTACGATATTCAAATGCTCTTCCCATAGTATGTTGTTTTAATTATTAAATTCACATTCAACCGACAAAATTATAAAATTATGTCGAGAAAAAGCAGAAAAATTCGTAAAATATTCGTCAATCAATATTTTACACCCGAAATTTACTACCTTTGCATATCAAAACCTAACGAACGAAAGTATGGAACGTGAAATAGAACTTGCATTGGAGGTATTACGCCGTGGCGGAATCATCATCTACCCGACCGACACAGTATGGGGCATCGGTTGCGATGCTACGAATGTCGAGGCCGTAGCGCGAATCTACGCACTGAAACGCAGCGAAGACAAAAAATCGATGCTCGTCCTCTGTTCGAACGCCGATATGGTGGTACGCTACGTCGATAAGGCACCAGGCATCGCTTTCGAGGTAATGGAGATGGCCACCAAGCCATTGACGCTCATTCTGCCGGGCGCTACGGGTCTGGCCGAGAACCTTGTTCCGGAAGAGAAGACGCTCGGCGTACGAGTTCCCGACCATGACTTCTGCCAGAAGCTATTGCGCAAGTTCGGCCGTCCGATTGTTTCGACCTCGGCAAACATCTCCGGCGAAGCGACGCCTCGCAATTTGGCAGAGGTTACGAAGGAGATTATCGACGGTGTGGACTTCGTCGTAAATCCGCGTTTTCAGGGTCGTCCGACAGGCAAACCGAGCGCAATCATAGCATTCGGTGAGGGCAACGAAGTGAAGATTATTCGCGAATAATCCTTCGACGGCGACGTTGCGAGACAAGCCGTGTGAACAACGCTCCGCCATCGGCCACCAACACGATTCCGGTAAATATCAGTATCGCGCCGACAATGTTGGCGCGATCTATTTTACTCTGACCACGCAGTAGCGACAAAATGGTAGCAACAACGGGCTGAATATAGCGATAGAGTGCCGTATGAATGGAGGTAAGATGCTCCGCACCCACATAGAGCAACCACATCGGCAACACCGTTCCGAGCACCAAAACATACATCAATTCGAAAAGCGGGCCAATAGGCAGTCGCAACGGGTTAATGCCGGCAATCTCACTCCAAAAGAATGGGGCACTGATGGCAAAACCGATGATATAATACCACCCCATCACCACCGTAGGCGAATAGCGTTGCAGTTGCGGACGTATCAGCACCGTATTGGCAGCAATCGCTACAACTGCACATAAGACCAACGCATTACCAAACCCCTCCACATTATCACCAACCAACGACGAACCACTATCAAAGAGCAACACTCCTGCACCCATCAACGCGATAACTGCTCCTGCTATACGCAGCCACGAGATACTTTTAGGTGTCACTATACGCGCGACGAAGAGCGTAAAAACCGGCCCAAGCGTGGATATTGTCGAACCGTCTATCGGGCTTGTGCACGAACCACCCCACACGAGCATATACATCCATCCATAGATGACAAGCAGCGCAACGATAAAAATACTCCCGAAATCCTCTACCGTAATGCGATACGAGCGCGACGAAAATAGCGCAAAGGGGATAAAAAATGCAGCAGCAGTCGTTACCTGCATCATAAAAATCTGCTGAAACGTAAAATAGTAGCGTGTGAGCGAAACGTAGAACGAAAAATTCGCTCCGAACAGCACGTTCGCCACCAACAAAGCCATATTATAGCGCACCTTTCCCATAATGTTTTGCATATTGTGGCAATTTTTAAGCCACAGCCGTAAGCAATCAAGTCGGCAAGCCGATAAGAAAGAGCCCAATTTTTGCAACTTTTACCACATACACACTCACCATCCGATAAAAAAATACTATTTTTGTCGAAAATTAGGTTTTCATCAATGAATAAAGCAGAGATACAGGCTCGCGTAGAGCGCGCAAAAGAGCTGTTCCGCAGTGGCTACAACTGTTCGCAATCGGTCGTTCTCGCCTATGCCGATATTATCGGTTTGGAGCCGACACTCGCAGCAACCATCTCGGCACCTTTTGGAGGAGGTATGGGACGTCTTCGCGAAGTGTGTGGAGCTGTGAGCGGAATGACGATGATTGCCGGCATGCTCGCCCCTTCGCCCACGTGCGATAATGCCGTAGCAAAGCGCGAAAACTACGCCCTCGTACAGCATTTTGCCGAGCGATTTCGCACCGAGAACGGAGCAATAGTCTGCCGTACGTTGCTCGGTCTCGATCGCGAAAAGGACGAACCTACACCATCACCACGCACCGACGAGTATTATCGCAAGCGCCCTTGTGCAGAGTTGGTTGGTGATGCCGCCCGCATCGTTGGCGAATACCTTGCCGAGCGCGAGCAGAAGCAACCATAGCAAACGCCGCATGGCACAGAAGATGGAATTAACGAAAAAGAGACAGATACAAATGATTCAAGTTGAACAGATTAAAGAGATTGTAAGGCGTCTGGATACGCTGGGGAGGTGTCTTTGACATCGAACAGCGAAGAATAGACCTCCAAAACGAGGAGGAAAAGACGCTCGAACCCGACTTTTGGGATAATCCCGAACAAGCGCAACGTCAATTACAGAAGGTTGCCTCCATCAAGAGTTGGATTACCGATTTCGACGCCGTACGTGCAGCTGTCGAGGAGTGCGAAATGATGCCCGACTTCCTGCGCGAGGGTCTTGCCACCGATGAGGAGTGCGACGAGCAGTACGAGCGTACACTCTCGCTCATCGAGGGGCTTGAACTGCGCAACATGTTGCGAGGTGAGGAGGATAAGATGGGTGCCATCATCGACATCAACGCCGGAGCCGGCGGCACGGAGGCTCTCGATTGGGCTTCGATGCTCTTGCGCATGTACACCCGTTGGTGCGAAGCACACGGCTACCGTACGAAGATGCTCGACTATCAGCCCGGCGACGAAGTGGGGGTCAAATCCTGTACGATGGAGGTCGAAGGCGAGTTTGCATACGGATACTTGAAAAGCGAGAACGGAGTGCACCGCATGGTGCGTCTCTCGCCGTTCAACGCCAACAACAAGCGACAAACGACATTCGCATCCGTTGCAATCGTACCGGCAGTCGATGACAGCATCGAGGTCACCGTAAATCCAGCCAACATCGAGTGGGAGACATTTCGTTCGAGCGGTGCCGGTGGCCAAAATGTGAATAAAGTCGAGACGGCAGCCCGCCTGCGCTACCACTTCAAGGACGAGGATACGGGCGAGGAGGTGTCGTACGTCATCGAGAATCAGGAGACACGTTCGCAACTGATGAACAAGGAGAATGCAATGCGCATTCTTCGCGCCAAATTATACCAATACGCGCTCGATAAGCGCAACGCTACCCGTCAACGTCTCGAAGCCGACAAAAAACGCATCGAATGGGGTTCGCAAATTCGCTCGTACGTCTTTGACGACCGCCGCGTGAAGGACCACCGTACGGGACATCAAACCTCGTCGGTCGATGCCGTAATGGATGGCGAGTTGGACGATTTCATTAAAGCATATCTAATGGAGTATGGCGGTGGTGCGTAGATATATTGCAGCGGTGGTGCTCTGCCTTACATTGTGGCATACAGCAATGGCACAAATTAGGGTCGGAGCCGAGCGCACGGAGTGTTACCTACCATCACTACGTGGCAAACGCGTAGCGGTACTTGCCAACCACACGGCAGTTGTACGGGGCGAACATTTGGTCGATATGCTCGTACGCGAGGGCATCAATCCGGTCGGCATCGTATCACCCGAACACGGTTTTCGAGGTACGGCAGATGCGGGAGAGAAGGTCTCTTCGGGTATGGATGAGCGCACCGGCATCCAGATTTGGTCGCTCTACTCCTCACGCGGTCGCCACCTTACGAGTGAACAATGCGAGCAGTTTGATGTGATGCTTATCGACATGCAAGATGTCGGTCTGCGATTCTACACCTATTATATAACTATGCTCGACGTCATGGCGGATTGCGCAACGGCGGGTCGCAAGGTGATAATCCTCGACCGCCCAAATCCCAACGGCATGTACTGCGACGGTCCGACGCTCGATATGCGCTACAAGTCAGGCGTAGGCGCACTACCCATCCCCGTTGTACACGGACTCACGATGGGCGAAATCGCAATGATGGCTATCGGCGAGGGTTGGGCTCCTCAATGCGATGTGGAGGTGGTACGTTGCGAAGAATACACCCACGCATCGCGCTACACGCTACCGATTGCTCCTTCGCCAAATCTACGTTCGCAACACGCCATATATCTCTACCCCTCAACCTGCCTGTTCGAGGGTACGGTATGCTCACTCGGTCGTGGCACGGAGCATCCGTTCGAGTGTTACGGTCATCCACAGATGAAGAATTGCACATTCTCTTTCACTCCACGCTCAACTGCCGGTGCAAAGCGTCCACCGCTGATGGATGCTCTCTGCTATGGTGTTGATTTACGCAAGGCTAATGACGAGGATATTATCGCTGCGGGGTTTTCACTCGAATACGTAATTGACGCATATCATCGTGTAGGATTACCGACCGAAAAGTTCTTCACTCCGTTTTTCGAGAAGCTTGTGGGTGTAGCATACATTCGCGAGATGATTGCCAACGGGTGTTCTGCCTCCGAAATTCGTGCACGTTGGCAACCCTCACTCGACGAATATCGCGTATTACGTCGTAAATATCTGCTCTATGAGGAGTAAAGAACGGCAATCTCTTCACACCGCTACACCAATCGTCTGATTCAAAGGCAATATTTTCAACAAAAACAGACAAAGAGATTATCGGCGACTCACAACACCGATAATCTCTTTGTTTTTTGGCAGGGAACTCCGATACCCTATTTCATCGTCTTCTCGACTACGGCACAGATACGCGCGAACACCTCGTCAATCGTACCCAAACTCGGCACCGATTCGTATTTGCCCTGGGCCTTGTAGTAGTCGGCTACGACGGCGGTCTGCTCGTTGTAGATTTTGATGCGGTTACGAATGACATCCTCCGATGCGTCATCTGCACGACCCGAATCCTTGCCACGCAACAGAATTCGCTTCACGAGCTCCTCCTCCGGAACATCCATATAAATCATCAAATCGACCTTATCGCCCAACTTGGCCAACACCTCGTCAAACTGCTCTGCCTGAGCAATAGTGCGCGGAAAACCATCAAAAATCGTACCCTTAACGTCCTTATGCGACGCCAAATAGTTCTTGACCATTCCGACCACAATCGCATCCGGAGCCAACTCTCCACGACCGATATACTCCTTCATCTGCAAGCCCAACTCGGAAGCCGACGCAATCTCGCTACGGATAATCTCGCCGGTCGATATGTGCGAAAGAGCGTATCGCTGCTCCAACAACTCCGACTGTGTACCCTTGCCACAACCAGGGGCTCCAAAAAGTACTATATTAAGCATCTCTCGTTCTTGTTATAAAAGAAACTTTATGTGGCAAAGATACTCTATTTTTCGCAAAAAACACATCTTTAATTAAAATTTTTTAAGAAGTTATTTTCGAGTTTTCAACATTTTTCCACTCTTCACACAGCGCCTATTCTCTGTCGAGGCTCGCCAACGAGCAGGCAAGAGCCCATTATAGCGGCAAAGAATTTGCAGATTTCGACTTTTTTACATAATTTTGTTTGGTATTGCTGCGTTAAACAAAAAAAGCAGACAAACTCACACAACAAACAGACGACTATGGCGAAAGAGAGAGATAGATCGAGACGATTTTGGCTGACGATGCTTGCTCTGCTCGGCTTTTCGGGTGCAAGCGTTTCGGCTCAACAACCGCCAAAGGCTGGTGAGGGTGCTGCGCTCGACAACAACGCAGTGAGACGTTACGGCAACGAGGCCGACGAGCACCGTATTATGGTGATGTATGGCGCGCCAACAATGAACTTTCGCGAGATTAGCATCCAACGCGAAATAGCCACTCTCAAAGAACAGGTTCGTCGCAAACGTATCGAGTTACGCAATGCTCGCAAACGCCTGCAAGCAAGACGCAAGGCGATTCGACAGGAGCAGAAGCGCTTTCAAAACCGCTCGCGCAAATAGCGACCAATCACCCATCTCACACAATGGCAAACAACCCCGAACGGCTCTCCTTACGCCAACGGCTTGCGCTAGAAATATGGCGCAAACTCGAAGGCGATACCGCACGCGAGCACCCTCTCTTGCAACTCTTTTGGGAGTGTACGCTGCGATGCAATCTCCACTGCCGGCACTGTGGTAGCGACTGTAAAAGCGTCGCATCGCAACCCGATATGCCTCGCGAGGATTTTTTCCGCGTGCTCGACAACATTGCCACCCACACCTCGCCACACGAAGTGTTTGTCATCCTAACGGGTGGTGAGCCGTTGATGCGTGCCGACTTGGAGGAGTGTGGTCGCACGATTTACGAAAAGGGTTTTCCGTGGGGCATCGTCACCAACGGTTTGGCGATGAGCGAGCAGCGTTTTCGACGACTGATTGCGGCAGGAATGCATACGGCAACCGTCTCGCTCGACGGAGAGGAGGAGGACCACAATGCGATGCGCGGCAACGAACACAGTTTTCAGCGTGCGGTAGAGACAATACGGATGATGGCCGCCGAGCCGGACTTCGTATTCGACGTGGTAACGTGTGCCAACCGTCGCACGATAGGCAAACTATCCGCAATAAAAGAGTTGCTCATCTCGCTCGGCGTGCGTCGTTGGCGATTGTTTACGGTCTTTCCCGTAGGTCGTGCAGCCAAAGACGAGGAGTTACAACTCGACAACGAACAGTTTCGCAGGCTCATGAATTTCATTGTTGATACGCGCCGAGAAGGACGCATCCGAGTCGATTATGGCTGCGAGGGCTTTCTGGGCTCCTACGAAGGCAAGGTGCGCGACCGCTTGTACGGTTGCAGTGCAGGCATTACAGTCGGGTCGGTTCTCGTCGATGGAGCAATTTCCGCTTGCCCGAGCATCCGCGCCGATTACCACCAAGGCAACATCTATACGGACGATTTTTGGGATGTGTGGACCAACCGTTTCGAGGCATATCGCAACCGCGAATGGATGCGAACGGGGGAGTGCGCCGAGTGCAAAATGTTCCGCTACTGTAAGGGCAACGGCATGCATCTGCGCAATGAGCGTGGCGAACTACTCGTCTGTCATCTTAATCGTTTGAAATAATATTTATATATTTGCATCCGCAAATCAATATTTTTATGGCAGAAAAAATCAAAGGCCGTACCGAGATTGCCGAACTCGGCGAATTCGGTCTTATCGACACTCTGACGGCACCATTCAAATCCTCGCGTCGCTCGACCATCAAAGGCGTGGGCGACGATGCGGCAGTCATCGAAGGCTCGCGCGATACCGCATTGCTCTTTTCGACCGACATGATGGTCGAGGGCATCGACTTCGACCTCACCTACTTTCCACCCAAGCATTTGGGCTACAAGGCGGTAACGAAGGGCATCAGCGACATTGCGGCAATGAATGCAACACCCGAGCAGATTACGCTCTCGCTTGCCATTTCGTCGAAGATTTCGGTCGAGTGGTTGCGCGACTTCTATTCGGGCGTAGAGTTTGCGTGTCGTGAGGCGGAGGTCGATTTGGTCGGTGGTGACACATCGGCATCCGTTACGGGACTCATCATCAATATCTCGGCCATCGGTCGCGCCAAGAAGAGCAACGTCGTATATCGCAGTGGTGCAAAACTCAACGACCTGATATGCATCACCGGCAATCTTGGTGCGGCATACATGGGCTTGCAGTTGCTCGAACGCGAAAAGCGTGTGCTCGCGGGTATCGACTCATTGCAACCTCAATTCGAAGGCTACGAATACCTGCTCGAACGCTACCTAAAACCTCGCGCACGTTACGATGTGGTTGAGGCTCTCGCTCGCGAAAAGATTACTCCGACGGCGATGATTGACCTCTCGGATGGCTTGGCTTCGGACGTAATGCAGATTTGCAAGAGTTCGGCGTGTGGTGCGCGCATATATTTGGAGCGCATTCCGATTGCAAAGCAGACGAGCGCACTCGCCGAAGAGATGCATATCGACCCGGTTGTGGCGGCACTCAACGGTGGCGAGGATTACCAGCTGCTCTTTACCGTTCCGTTAGAGGCGCGCGAGCGTATCGCGGCGGTCGGCTGCATAGACATTATCGGCCACATAACCGCTCCTGAGACCGGTGCATACCTGGTTACGCCGGATGGTTCGGACATTAAACTCAAAGCACAGGGCTTCAAGGAGTAATACACCATAGCGCATAGATACACAAAAGCAGAGGGTTGCACGACACTTCGTTCGGCAACCCTCTGTTATTCATTTTATGGCTTGAAGTTAAAAGAGCAGATAAATCAAATACCACGTAACGAATCGCGCACACTTACCCACCAGCATCCAAAACGCCATACCCCAAAAACGCACGCGATAGAAGCCGAGTGCGACAGCAAACACATCGCCTACGATGGGCACCCATGTCAGTAGCGCAATGGCGGCACCATAACGCTCGATGCGCGAGCGCTGACTCTCCAAACTCTCGCGCTTGACGTGCAGTCGCTCAATCCACTCCCAACGCCCCGAACGACCAATGGCGTACGAAGTAAGACCGCCGAGCCAATTACCCGCCGTTGCGATGGCGATAGTCAGTACGGGCGACGAGCCGGCAACAAGCATACCGACCAGCAATACGTCGGCACTCATCGGCACAACCGTTGCCGCAAGAAACGAGCCCAAAAAGAGACCTATCAGGCCAAACTCCATCAAATATTCCATATATCCACCTTCAAAAACCACGAATCAGACCAGATTTAGACCAATCCGCCCAAATCCGCACCAAGCAAACAGGGAGCATTCGCTCTGCAAATATAGAAAATATCGGTTGAAGATAGAACATATCGCCAAATCATCGATGATTTACATATATAAATATGACATTTTTTATGGTGTCGGTGTTGCAAATCAAAATTTTTGACTATCTTTGCACCCGCTAAATATTTAGCAGATAACTAATTTAATAAACATTATGAACAATTACGAAACCGTTTTCATTGTCACTCCGGTGCTTTCTGAGCAGCAGGTAGCAGAGGTTGCTGACAAATTCCAGGGCATTATCACCGAGAACGGCGGTCAGATTGTGAATGTAGAGAACTGGGGCTTGAAGAAGCTCGCATACTCGATTCAGAAGAAGACTACCGGTTTCTACTTCCTGGTAGAGTTCACGGGCGAGGGTTCGTTGATTAACACACTCGAAACCCAGTATCGTCGTGACGAGCGAATTATCCGATTCTTAACTTTCAAGCAGGACAAGTACGCTGTTGAGTATTCAGAGAAGCGCCGTGCAAAGCTTGCTAACAAAAACAAGGAGGAGTAAACTATGGCACAGGAGATGAATCAGGCAGGCGAGCTGCGTTACCTCAACCCAGTATCGGTTGACGTAAAGAAGAAGAAGTATTGCCGTTTCAAGAAACTCGGCATCAAGTATGTAGATTATAAGGATGG
>JAFNYX010000067.1 GCA_017654125.1 Alistipes sp.
GACGATATACCGAGTCGTTGTCGTTCTGATAGTTCTTCGCAGCGTTGATACCGCCCTGTGCAGCAATCGAGTGTGCGCGACGTGGCGAGTCCTGGATGCAGAATACCTTTACGTTGTAGCCGAGTTCGCCGAGCGAAGCAGCAGCAGATGCGCCACCGAGACCGGTACCTACAACGATAATATCCAACTTACGTTTGTTAGCCGGGCTAACAACCTTGATGGCTGCTTTGTGGTTGCTCCACTTTTGAGCCAACTCACCAGCAGGAATTTTGGAATCTAATTTGAAAGCCATATATATTCAAAATTTATTATTTTCTTAACTCAAAATTTATGCGCAACAAGGGCAAATGCTCTGAACATAGAACCATACTGCAACGGCTGCGAAACCGAGGAAAATAAGAGTCGAAACAAGCTTCGCTACGCACTTCAAACGTGGCAACCAAGTGTCGTTTGCAAAACCTGCCGTCTGGCACATCGACCAAACGCCGTGGTTGAGGTGGAACCACAGAGCGGCAAACCATACGATGTAGAGAACTACGTTGTACCACTTCGAGAATGTGTACTGAATAAGAGCCGCGCCATTGGTTACGGCCAGACCAAGATTGTTCTCGTGGTTGCCCAACAACTCCTGCAACTGCATCTTCGACCAGAAGTGAGTGAGGTGGAGAACAAGACCGAGGATGACGATGATGCCGAGTACGAGCATGTTCTTCGATGCCCAATCTACACCTTTCTCGGTAACGGTTACTGCATAGCGCACATTGCCGCGTGCCTTACGGTTCTGCCAAGTGAGCCAAAATGCATAAGCAAAGTGAACGAGAACGCCACCTGCCAAAATAACGGTTGCGATTAATGCGTACCAGTTAGCACCCAGGAAACCGCAAATCGCATTGTAGCCCTCTGCTGAGATGATTGCTACAACATTCATTGACATGTGGAAGAGGACGAAAAGCACGAGGAAACAACCCGAGATGCTCATCACCAATTTTCTTCCAAGAGACGAATTAGTTAAAAAACAGCCCATAATGATTTGAAAATAGTTTTTAATAATGTTATTTTTGTAAAAAGTTTTGTTCTCTGTTCGTGTGTCCCGTAGCATAAGCTGTGCTTATACCGATATAGAACATACAAATATACGAATTGTTTGTGAAATAACAATGAAAATGACTTAAAAAGTTGCCATAAAATGAATATGCAGAACAAACGCGACATTCGTGCTACCGCAAAGACCGCCGTTCGGGCGATGGATGACACGCAGAAAGCTGTGGCGTCGGCTTCGATTTTCGAGTATGTAATGAAGATGGAGTGTGTGTGTCGAGCTGCGACGATTGCTCTATTTTCGTCGCTTCCGGATGAGCCACAGACGGCATGCACCATTGCTACGCTTGCTGCCGACGGTAAGAGGGTGGTACTGCCGCGTGTCGATGGTGACGATATGGATTTTTTTGTCTATGCGCCTTCGGCCGAGGGTGTACGGGGGCAGCTTGCAAGCGGAGCGTTCGGCATTGCTGAGCCACAAGGCGCAGAGCGTGTTGCGCCGTCTGCAATCGATGTTATCGTTGTGCCTGGTGTGGGTTTTACGCGCGATGGTGTGCGTTGCGGTCGTGGTCGCGGATACTACGATAAATACCTTTCGCGTAACGATTTTCGTGGCTTCAAAATTGGTGTGTGTTACGAGTGTCAGATTTTTGACGAAATTCCTGCCGAGGAGCACGATGTGCGAATGGATGAGGTTGTAGCCCGCTAAATTTGGTATATTCGGAAAAATACTCTATATTTGTCGGCTGAAAATCCGTAAGGAGCGCATACGAGGAAAGGTGCAGGAGTGGTTGAACTGGCCCGCCTGGAAAGCGAGTAAACGTCAAAAGCGTTTCAGGGGTTCGAATCCCCTCCTTTCCGCAAACAAACGTAGCAAGGAGATGTCGAAATTTTTCGACATCTTTTTGTTTTTATATGCAGTGCTCAAACTCGTTTGATGACACATGCATATAAAAGCAAAAATAGTTGATAAATCAACTTCTTGCGGAGTGCTGTTTGCAAGGGCCCCCGCGGCGAGCGGAGGGGAACGGCGAACGAATGTGAGCCAATCCCCTTTGGTCACCTCTTGCCTGCTGCGACCGGTCGAATTTTACGCTTTTTTACCATAAAAATATAGATTAGTAGAAATTTGCTTTCTACTAATCTGTAAAATATCGCTGTAATTTGCCAATTTATAGGTAATTACATTTTTGGTAAAGCGCCATTTTTTGCATCATTACCATTTTTCTCGCAGCGAGGTTTATTCCAACATCATGGCCGCCTCCTGCGTCACCTTCACGACGTGATAATCCGGGCCGGAGTATAGTTCGATGTGGAGTGTTCGTGAACGAGAGTTGTTCGGTTCGGCAATAATTCTCAACTCGGTGCTGTGTGGTTGGTACTCAACCGTAAGCCACTCGTAGGTGTTGTACTCCGTTGTGCCGTCTTCGCGTGTGCCAAACGTTCCGTCATCTCCACTCTTATAGTCATGTATTTCGGCCAACGAAAAAGTGTTGCCGTTAGCGGTGGTGATTGTTTGCGAGCCACCATCTTTCGAGAATGTTACCGTTTTTGGATATCCCAAATCAATCTCCTTTTCGCATGCTGCGAACGAGAGTGCTACCACGAATACGAAAATAAATCTTAACTTCTTCATAACATCATTGTTTTTAATGATTTGTGGATGCAAATATACCCCCCCTATGACATTTCCAAATTTTGGGAGTGGAAAGTGTCGGACGAATGTCAAAAAAACTCGACAGACGACTCTCTAATGATGATGTTCTGCGCCGCAACCATCCCCCTCGTGGTGGGAGAGTACGGTGTGGGCGACGCTGCCGTGCGAGACGATTTGAATCGGACAACGATAGTTGTCGAGTTGCTCTTGTGTGATGATGTTAGAGTCGTGACGATGTACGTTGCCGTTTACGCATACGATGCTTTTGACGATGCTGGTAATTGTGCCGACGTCGTGCGACACCATGACGATTGCCATCCGTTCGTTGAGCGTGTATAACATACGGTACAACTCATTCTCGAAGCGATTATCGACAAAATTTGTCGGCTCGTCGAGTATTAGCAATCGTGGTTGAGCGATAATCGCTCGACAGAGTAATGCGCGTTGCATTTGTCCGCCAGAAATTTCGCCTATCGGATGACGTGCGATGTCGGTGATGCCGGCCATTTCGAGCTGCTCGGCAACTCGTCGGCGGTCGTGGGTTGTGTATCTGCCAAAGAATCCCTTCTCGCTCTGCAAACCCGACAAAACAACCTCCTCGACCGAGATTGGAAATGCGCGGTCGAAAACCGATTGCTGAGGCATGTATCCTATAAGTGGTCGTCCGCCACGCAGTAGTTCGGGTGCGAGTGTGATTTCGCCTTCGTAAGCCACCAGACCGAGAATACTCTTGACGAGCGTGCTCTTGCCGCCTCCGTTCGGACCGATTATGCCAATGAAGTCATCATCGAAAATATCGAGCGAGGCGTGTTCTATGGCCGGAGTGCCGTCGTATGCGACTGATACGTCGCGCAGTGAAACAATTACGTTGCTCATATTCCTCCCTCCGTTCGATTATTCGGTTATTTGTTGCACGATTTCGCGCAGATTCTCGAAAATATTTTCAGCGAGCGGATTGATTTCGACCGCTTCTGCTCCGATGTCCTCACAAATGACCTCGACCGACGACTTGGGAAACTCTGCTTGATAAAATACTCTCTTTGTACCATCCTTGCGTGCTTGGTCGATAATTTCGCCCAAACGCTTTACGCTCGGCTCTTTTCCCTCGTGCTCGATGGCAATCTGCTCCAAGCCGTAGTCGCGTGCCAAATATGTGAGTGCGGGGTGATATATGATAAAATAAGTATGTGGCGAGTATCTGCACATTTCACCCACCTCCTCGTCGAGGTCGAGCAGATGGCCGCACAATGTGTTATAGCGTTCGGCGTAGTGCAACGAGTCGGGCATCGCTGCCGTTATTGCCTCGAAAGCGTTTTCTGCCATTACAATCAGCTGTTTAGGCGAGCACCATACGTGCGGGTCTATGCCGTGATGGTGGTGTGCACCGTGGTGTGTGTGCGAACAAGTGCCTGCAATCGGTTCAATTCCCTTCGCAAGGTGGATGACTTTCGTACGGTCGTGTACTCGATCGAGTAACGCACGTTCGAAGTCGAGCAGACCGACACCGAACACCATTCGCGACCCATTAAGTGCGGCAAACTGTTTCGGGGTTGGCTCAAATGTCTCGGGCGATGCTCCTGCGGGGCAGAGTATCTGCACATCGAAATCGTCGCCGACAATCGCCTTGACAATCGGGCGCAGTGGCGCAATGGATACGTAGATGCTATTGTCGGCGTTCGGCTCGCCACTTCCGCACGATGGAAGGAGTAGGCCGGCAGCCAAAATAATATATATAAATATGTATAGACGTTTCATCTCTTTTATCTTTTGCGTTTGCCCGATTAACGTAATGCAAAGTTACACTCTTTTGGCGGAAAACAAAAGAGGTTGTCGGGAAAAACTCCTCCGACAACCTCTTTTCGTTATAAAAGCGAGAGATTAAAACTCCATTTTCGAGCGACGAACATACGACTCGTAACGCCATTTTGCGTTCTCCTCGGCTGCGGCAAAGAGCTCGTCTGCCTCGGCAGGGAAGGTCTTTTGGAGCGAGGTGTAGCGTACCTCCTTCAAGAGGAAGTCGCGGAACTTCGACCAATCTGGCTCCTTCGAGTCGAGCACGAACGGATTCTTGCCCTCCTCCTCCAAAAGCGGATTGTAGTGCCACAAGTGCCAGTAACCACACTCAACGGCCTGCTTGCCGATGGTCTGTGTGCGAGACATGCCACCCTTGATACCGTGGTTGATACAAGGTGCGTATGCAATGATGAGCGACGGACCCGGATATGCCTCGGCCTCTTTGAGTACGTTGAAGAGCTGATTCTGCGATGCGCCAATCGAAACCTGGGCAACATATACGTAGCCGTAAGTCATTGCGATTGCACCCAAATCCTTCTTGCGTACACGCTTACCCATCGACGCGAACTTTGCAACGGCGCCTACCGGAGTTGCCTTCGACGACTGACCGCCGGTATTCGAGTAAACCTCGGTGTCGATAACGAGGATGTTCACATCTTCGCCCGAAGCCAAAACGTGGTCCACACCGCCGAAGCCGATGTCGTAACCCCAACCGTCGCCACCGATAATCCACTGCGACTTCTTAACGAGGAACTGTTTCTTCTCCAAAATCTCGCGGCATGTGTCGCACGAGCACTGCTCGCAGAGTGCCACCAGACGCTCCGAAATCTCTGCCGATGCAGCAGCCAGATGACGGTTGTCAATCCACTCCTGCATTACGCTCTTCAACTCCTCCGAGCAACATTCGCACTCGGCGATTGCCTTGCTCATAAGCGATGCCAAACCGTCGCGCAACTTCTCGACGCCGACGTGCATACCCAAACCGTACTCTGCGTTATCCTCGAAGAGTGAGTTTGCCCAAGCCGGACCGTGACCCTTCTCATTGGTGCAGTATGGGGTCGATGGCGCCGAAGCCGAGTAGATGGATGTACAACCCGTAGCGTTGGCTACCATCATTCGTTCGCCGAAGAGCTGGGTGATGGTCTTGATGTATGGAGTCTCACCACAACCTGCACATGCGCCCGAGAACTCGAACAATGGCTGTGCAAATTGGCTGTTCTTAACCATCTTTGCACGGTCGATATCCTTGTAGCCTACTGTGTGGTGCATGTACTCCCACTTCTCGTGTTGGTGCATCTGCTCACCGAGCGGACGCATAACGAGAGCCTTCTCCTTTGCAGGACATACATCGACGCAGTTGCCACAACCCGTACAGTCGAGTGGCGAAACCTGAATGCGGAACTTGTATGCCTTAGTGTTGCCAAGACCCTGCTTGAATGTTGTGCCTTCTGGTGCAGCCGCGGCTTGTTCGTCGGTTGCGAGGAACGGACGAATTGCTGCGTGTGGGCAGACGTATGCACATTGGTTACACTGAATACACTTATCTACATCCCACTCAGGAACATTTACTGCGATACCGCGCTTCTCCCACGCTGCTGTACCGTTGTCCCACGAGCCATCCTCACGACCATTGAATGCTGAAACCGGCAGCAAGTCGCCTTTCAATGCGTTGATTGGGTCCACGACGTTGCGTACAAATTCCGGACGCGACATATCGATAGATGCGCTCTGCTCTGTGAGCGAAATGTTTGCCCACTCGGCAGGAATTTCGATTTTCTCTACGGCCGGTGCACCGGCATCAACCGCAGCATAGTTCATATTGACGATATCTTCGCCCTTTTTGCCGTACGACTTGTAGATAGCCTTCTTCATCTCCTCGACAGCCTTCTCAAACGGAATAACGTTTGCAATCTTGAAGAATGCCGACTGCATGATGGTGTTGGTACGGCTGCCCAAACCGAGCTCGGCTGCAATCTTCGTAGCGTTGATGATGTAGAAGTTGATATTGTTCTTTGCCAAGAATACCTTCATGTGGTCAGGCAACGTGCGACATGTCGTCTCTGCATCACCAACCGAGTTGAGCAAGAACGAGCCGCCCTTCTTCAAACCCTTCAACACATCGTACTTATCGACATACGACGGAACGTGGCATGCGATGAAGTCCGGCGTAGTTACCAAGTATGGTGAAGTAATAGGCTTGTCACCAAAACGCAAGTGCGACGATGTGTAACCGCCCGACTTCTTCGAGTCGTACGAGAAGTATGCCTGACAATATTTGTCGGTCGAGCCACCGATAATCTTAATCGAGTTCTTGTTTGCACCTACCGTACCGTCGGCACCCAAACCGAAGAACAAAGCCTCGAAGGTGCCCTCCTTTGCCATCGAAATCTCCTCGCCAACCGGCAACGAAAGATTTGTTACGTCGTCCACAATACCAACCGTAAAGTGGTTCTTCGGCGTTGCAAGTGCCATATTTTCGAATACGGCAAGCATCTGTGCCGGAGTGGTATCTTTCGACGACAGACCATAGCGACCGCCGATGATATTTGGCTGAATGTCGTGGCCGTAGAATGCATCTACGATATCCAAATAGAGTGGCTCGCCGTTTGCGCCCGGCTCCTTGGTGCGGTCGAGTACGCAGAGCGTTTTAACCGATGTAGGCAGTACGTTGAAGAGGTACTTTGCCGAGAACGGACGATAGAGATGTACGGTGATGACGCCGACCTTTTCGCCACGAGCGTTCAGGTAATCGACACACTCTTTCAAAGTCTCCGTCACCGAGCCCATAGCAACAACTACGCGATCGGCATCCGCTGCACCGTAATATACGAATGGCTTGTACTCGCGACCGGTAATCTTCGAAATCTTCTCCATCGTCTCCGCCACCATATCAGGCACTGCATCGTAGAACTTGTTCGATGCCTCGCGGGTCTGGAAGTAGATATCTGGGTTCTGGGCCGTACCACGCGAAAGTGGCTTCTCGGGGTTGAGCGCGCGATTGCGGAACTCTTTGAGTGCCTCGCGGTCGAAAAGAGCCGAGAGCGACGCCTGGTCGATAAGTTCCACCTTCTGAATCTCGTGCGATGTGCGGAAACCGTCAAAGAAGTGCAGGAACGGAATACGCGAACGCAGAGCTACGATATGCGCTACGCCTGCGAGGTCCATAACCTCCTGTACGGACGAGGTTGCGAGCTGTGCAAAACCTGTCTGACGAGCAGCCATCACGTCCTGATGGTCGCCGAAAATCGAAAGCGACTGTGCGGCCAATGCACGAGCCGAAACGTGGAACACACCCGGAAGCAACTCACCCGAAATCTTGTACATGTTAGGAATCATCAGCAACAAGCCCTGCGATGCGGTGAAGGTCGATGTGAGTGCACCGCCCTGCAACGAGCCGTGAACGGCGCCTGCGGCACCTGCCTCCGACTGCATTTCGACAACCTTAACGGTCTCGCCGAAGATGTTTTTGCGACCCTGTGCAGCCCACTCATCGACCAACTCTGCCATTGTCGATGATGGGGTGATAGGGTAGATGGCGGCAACCTCCGAGAACATATACGCGATATGTGCTGCGGCATAGTTACCGTCACATGTGATAAACTTCTTTTCTGCCATAGTTTTTATTTTTTGTTAGAATTTTTATTTGCAATAATCGAGCGAATAATACCTAATCTCGCTAAAAACGCACGCAAAAATACAAAGTTCTCCCGTTCAAACCAAAAAAAATCGTTGTTAGTTTACTAACAAGTGTAATGCATTTGTGATTGTCACGTTCTTTTGCCTTACGATATCGAAATTTTGTTTTGCAAACTGAAAAAGAATTACTAAATTTGTAGTGCAATCACGAGATTGCAGACATATTATTAGTGAAAGTGTTTCGCTAATCCTTGACAGGAAATCTGGTAAATTTCACAAAAACAGGGGTAGCCATCAAACACTCACGACTTGTGTAGGTACTATCGTTGCGATATATCTGCCGAGTGTGGTGTGGTACTTGTTTGTTTTTGGGCTTACCAGGGCCTCCTGTCAGATGAGTGAACGACTCCACACTTTCTCGTTTATAAAATAGCTTACTTGGGGTCGGTAAGCAGATGTAAAACACACTCTAATTATGAAAAAACTTTTACTCGCTTGCTTGTGCGCTGTCGCAATGATTTGTTCTGCGCAAGCGCAAAACTCGTCGAACATTCCTGTTGAATTTCAGGGTTGTGCACACGTAGGAACTATATTTGACGCTTATGGTGGCGGTCCAACTTTGGATGTAGATGCGGGTGCTCGTATATTCAACTATTTTTATGTTGGTCTTGGTACCGGATTCCACACGTATTTTGCTCCATCGAGTATCGGAACATTGTGGGTTGGTTATGTTCCTATTGATGTCAACCTTAAAGGTTATTTTACAAAAGGCAAGAAACTTTCCCCATATATAAATTGTTCGCTTGGTGGTTTTATTGCTGTTTCGGGCAAAGGTGGCGGTTTCCATTGCCAAACAGGAGCTGGCTTGGAATACAAGCGTTTTTCATTTGGCATAGGTTACAATTGTTTTATCATTGATGGATTAAGAGGCGATTCGGGTTATATAAAACTCGGTATTCGCTTCGGCAAAAAATAGTGCAGGTTGTTAAAAAAGACACCACCTCTGCGCATTGCAAAGGTGGTGTCTTTTTGTATTAAAATCGTTTTATCGGCGGCTTAAATATGCTCGGCAACCCAACGGGTCAGTTCGACAAACTGCTCAACGGATAGTTGCTCGGCTCGGGTTGAGAAGAGCGGATGCTCTGCACCTCCAAACTGTCCGAAGACGGCACGCAACGAGTTGCGCAACATCTTGCGACGCTGGCCGAACGATGCCTTAACCACCTTGACAAACAACTGCTCATCGCAATCGAGACGCTTCGTGGCGTTTCGGCGCAAGCGGATAACCGCGCTCTTTACCTTTGGTGGCGGATTGAATACCTTCTCCGATACGGTGAACAAATAGTCGATATCATACCACGCTTGCAATAATACGCTCAATATGCCGTATTCGCGCGAACCCGGCGGTTCTGCGATACGTACGGCCACCTCGCGCTGAATCATTCCGACACACTCTGGAACCAAGTCGCGGTTTTCGATTATCTTGAAAAAAATCTGTGACGAGATGTTATACGGGAAGTTTCCGATGATGCGCACGCCCTGCGGAAAAAGTCCCCGCAAATCCATTTTCAGAAAGTCTCCCTCGATAAGACGTGGCGCGAAGTCGGGGTAGTGAACGTGCAGATACTCAACACTCTCCGAGTCGATTTCCGCACCGAATGTGACGATATCCGTGCGACGCAACAGATACTGCGTCAGCACACCCATACCGCAACCGACCTCTAATGTCGGGTACGGCTGTTCGGTCGTGCCTCCGCCGAGCGAGTTGCAAATCTTTTGCGCTATGTTCAAATCGGTCAGAAAGTGCTGCCCGAGTGCCTTTTTTGCTCTGACTTCTGTCATAAATTTTTACTCTCTTTCTCTCTACCTCTTACCCCCCCCCTTTTTTTGTATTGGCTCGGTGAGGGTGTGATTGTGGAGCGATTAGTTGCCCACCTCGCAGAGGAATTTGATGCGCACCAAACGAATCTCCTCCTCGGTGTAGTCGCTACCGAGCTCCTGAATTGCCTCTTCGAGCGAATCGCTCTCGGCGTCCTCCTTAAAATAAAGGTATATATCTTCGATTTTATCCTCGTCCATGTATTCGTTCAGGTAGTACTGTATGTTGAGTCGCGTGCCTGAATTTACGATGGTCTCGATTTCAGACAGCAAGTCATCGAACGAGAGATTTTTAGCACGTGCAATATCTTCGAAATCCATCTTTCGATCGATTGATTGGATGATGAAAATCTTGTTGCCAGCCTTGTTCGCCACCGATTTTACGACCATATCCTGTGGACGGATAATCTCCTTCTCTTCGACGTATGCCTTGATGAGTTTGATAAACTCCTCGCCGAACTTTTTTGCCTTGCCAGCACCCACGCCGGAGATATTCTGCATCTCCTCCAATGTGATAGGGTATTGTATGGACATATCCTCCAACGACGGATCTTGGAATATGACGAACGGCGGTAGGTCGTGCTTTTTTGCCACCTGTTTGCGCAAGTCTTTGAGCATTGCGAACAGCTCCTCGTCGGCCGCGCCGCTGTGAACAGGTGCCATTGGCGGCTCTTCTTCGTCGTAGTCGTGGTCGGCGGCAATCTTCACACTCTTTGGGTGTTCGATAAACTGCTCGCCTGCCGGAGTAATCGAAATCAGACCATAGTTTTCGATATTTTTGTCAATAAGGCCCATTATAAGGCCCTGACGTACGATGGCGTTCCATAATGCGTCGGAGGTCTCTGAGCCGGCACCGAAAAACTCGTTTTTGTTGTGACGGTAGCTCTTTATGTTGGCGGTTGTCTTGCCGAGCAACAGCGTTACGAGGTGATCGATTTTGAACTTATCGCCAATCGAACGCAATGCGCGCAGAGCCAATACCAACTCTTTTGTGGCATCCACTCTCGGACGCGGATGACAGCAGTTGTCGCACTCGCCGCAATTCTCTTCCGTGTATTCTTCGCCGAAGTAGTGCAATAACGTACGACGACGGCACATCGAACTCTCGGCGTAGGATTGAGTTTCGAGCAATAGCAATTTGCCAATCTCTTGTTCGGCAACAGGCTTGCCCTGCATAAACTTTTCGAGTTTCTGTATATCCTTATAACTATAAAACGTGAGACAGTGACCCTCGCCACCATCGCGGCCAGCGCGACCTGTCTCTTGATAGTATCCTTCGAGCGATTTCGGAATATCGTAGTGGATGACAAAACGCACATCGGGCTTGTCGATGCCCATACCGAAAGCAATAGTCGCCACGATGACATCGATGCCCTCCATAAGGAATGCATCCTGGTTGTCGGCTCGTGTCTGCGCGTCCATTCCTGCATGATATGCGCGAGCTTTGATGCCGTTAGCAACGAGCAACTCGGCCAACTCCTCGACCTTCTTTCGGCTCAGACAGTAAATGATGCCACTCTTGCCCGGATTTTGCTTAATGTATTTAATGATGTCGCGGTCGGGGTCGTTCTTCGGACGAAGTTCGTAGTAGAGATTCGGACGGTTGAACGACGATTTGAAGACCGTGGCATCGGTCATGCCGAGATTCTTTTGAATGTCCATCTGCACCTTCGGTGTTGCTGTTGCTGTCAGCGTGATGAGTGGCGCCTGGCCAATATCGTTAATGATTGGTCGTATGCGTCGATACTCCGGACGAAAGTCGTGGCCCCACTCCGAGATACAGTGTGCCTCGTCGATGGCGTAGAACGAAATCTTGATTTTTTGCAGGAATGCGACGTTGTCCTCCTTTGTGAGCGACTCTGGCGCAAAATATAGGAGTTTGGTCTTGCCTGCTAATACATCGTCGCGCACTTGCTGTACGGCATTTTTATTGAGTGACGAGTTGAGAAAGTGGGCGATGCCCGGATTGTCGGAGAAGGTGCGCATTGCATCGACCTGATTCTTCATCAGTGCAATGAGTGGTGAGATGATGATTGCCACACCATCCAT
Organism: Alistipes sp.; assembly: GCA_017654125.1. Taxonomy (GTDB): domain Bacteria; phylum Bacteroidota; class Bacteroidia; order Bacteroidales; family Rikenellaceae; genus Alistipes. The sequence continues at coordinate 12,053 of JAFNYX010000067.1, forward strand.
CATCAGCGCAGGCAATTGGTAGCACAGCGATTTTCCGCCACCGGTCGGCATTAGTACGAATGTGTCGCGACCGGCAAGCAGGTTGAGAATGACCGCTTCCTGATTACCTTTGAAGGAGGTAAATCCGAAGTGCTCTTTGAGTTTTTGGTAAATCAACTCTCTGTTTGTCAGATTCTGTGCCATTGCCTAATTGTTCCTAATCTGTGGTTTTTACTCGTAAAAAGTTACTCAAAGATAGTAAAATTTGGGAAAATAACCATAACTTTGTGAAAAATTCTGAAATTTTTTATTGCGATATGCGACTTTATACGAGCGAACTTGTAAAAAAGTATAAGGCACGAACGGTTGTCGATCACGTGTCTATTGATGTGCGTCAGGGCGAAATTGTGGGCTTGTTAGGCCCTAACGGTGCGGGTAAAACCACGTCGTTCTATATGATTGTGGGATTGATTAAACCCAATGAGGGCCGTATTTTCTTGGAAAATGATAATGGAGATGTTAATGAGCTCACGTCGCTTCCGGTCTATAAGCGTGCACAATTGGGCGTTAGTTATTTGGCGCAGGAGGCATCCGTATTCCGTCGTCTGACGGTCGAGGACAATATCCGTGCGGTGCTCGAAATGACCAACTACACGAAGGAGTATCAGCGCGATCGTTTGGAGTCGCTCATTGAGGAGTTCCGTCTGCAAAAGGTTCGCAAGAGTTACGGTAACCAACTTTCGGGTGGCGAGCGTCGCCGTACGGAGATTGCGCGTGCCATCTCCATCAATCCGTCGTTTATCCTGCTTGACGAGCCGTTTGCAGGTGTCGATCCGATTGCGGTGGAGGATATTCAGAGTATTGTGGCAACGCTCAAACAGAAGAATATCGGCGTAATCATCACCGACCATAATGTCGATGAGACGTTGGCCATCACCGACCGAACATATCTGCTCTATGAGGGTAAAATCCTCAAAACGGGTACGGCGGAGGAGTTGGCTGCCGACGAGATGGTGCGTCGTGTATATCTCGGTAAAAATTTCGAGCTCAAACGTAATCACCGTTTTGTGCCGAACGCCGAGCAGACGATTATGTCGGAGTCGGCGGAGGTTGTAGAGCCGTCGTTGGAGGTCGTTGCCGAATCGGTGCAAGAGTCGGAGCCGATTGTCACAACCGAGCCGCAGGAGCAAGTAGATATTCAGCAGCAAAACGAATAACACGATATATGGATAAATCTGTCCCGCGAGGGTGTGTCGCAGGAGTTGTAGCACCGCCGTGCTCGAAAAGTTATGCCCAACGTGCGCTTGCCGCATCGTTGCTCGCCAATGGAGAGACAACTCTCCGTAATATTGATTTTTGTAATGATACGCTATCTGCCATCCGTTGCATCGAGACGCTCGGTGCCACGGTGCGTCGTGCAGATGCTTCGACATTGGTCGTTACGGGCGGTTTGAATCCCGTCTCCGATACGCTTAATGTCGGTGAATCGGGTCTTGCAACCCGCCTTTTTACGCCGATTGCATCGCTTTGCAGTGTGCCGATTACGATATGTGGCGAGGGTACTCTGTTGCATCGCCCGATGGATATGATGGTGTCGCCGTTGCGCCATTTGGGCGTCGATGTTCGTGATGGTGGCGGTCGTCTGCCGATAGAGGTTTGCGGACCGCTTTGCGGTGGCGAAATAGAGGTAGATGGTTCGGTTTCGTCACAATTCGTAACGGGACTTTTGCTCTCTCTGCCACTTGCTGCGGAGGATACGGTATTGCACGTTGCCGGTGCAGTTTCGAAACCATATTTAGATATGACAATCGCTACGGCAGAGCAGTTTGGTGTGCGTATTCAGCATAACGACTATGCCGAGTTTTATATCGAGGGAGGGCAGTCATACACACCGACCGATATCGCTATCGAGGGCGATTGGAGTGCGGCAGCTATGTTGCTTGTTGCGGGAGCTGTCGCGGGTGAGGTTACGCTGCGTAATTTGTCGCTACTATCCAAGCAGGCGGATGTTGCGGTGTGTGATGCGTTGGTTCGCGCCGGTGCATCGCTGACGAGCGACGATGCGACTATAACGGCTGCACATCGTCCGTTGCGTGGTTTTGAGTTCGATGCTACGCATTGTCCCGATTTGTTTCCGGCGTTGGCTGTTTTGGCTGCGTCGGCAGAGGGCGAGAGTGTGATTGTTGGCACGTCGCGTTTGGAGCACAAGGAGAGCAATCGCGCCGAGGCTATTCGTTCGGAGTTGGGCCGACTCGGTATCGAAGTCGATTTATCGACCGATAATGTGATGAAAATTTGCGGGGGTGAGATTCGTGGCGGAGTGCTTGCCGAGAGTTACGACGACCATCGTATGGCTATGGCTATGGCTGTGGCGGGTCTGTGCAGCGATGGAGAGATATGTATCCGTAATGCGGGATGCGTTGCCAAGAGTTATCCGGACTTTTTCGAGGTGCTTGAAGGTCTGCGCGTAAAATAGTGATAGAGAGTTATGCATAACACGTTCGGGGAGAGATTTCGTATAGAGATTGAGGGTGCGTCGCACGCGCCTTCTTTGCACCTTCGTATTTGGGGTGTGCCACAGGGAGTGTCGCTCTGCGAGCATGATTTCGAGTGTGACCTTGCTCGTCGTCGGGCAGGTGCGAAGGGTACTACACCGCGTCACGAGCGCGATATTCCACACATCGTGTCGGGTGTCGAACAAGGTGTAACGACGGGTGATGTGATTGACGTCGTGTTCTATAACGAAGATGTTCGCTCGTCGGACTACGACCGTTTTGTTGCTCATCCGCGTCCGTCGCATGTCGATTTTGCTGCGCGTGCCAAATATGGCGAGGCGATAGACCTGCGTGGTAGCGGAATTTTCTCGGGTAGAATGACGGTGCTGCTTGTTGCGGCGGGTGTTGTTGCCAAACGTCTGCTGCCGAAGATGAGCTTTTCGACACGCATCGTAGAGATTGGTGGCGAGCGCGACGAGCAACGCTTCGACGAGATTGTCACTGCTGCTCAACGCGATGGCGACTCGGTCGGAGGGGTCATCGAGTGTTGTGTTGAGGGCGTAGAACGAGGTCTTGGCGAGCCGTATTTTGATTCGACGGAGAGTATCATTTCGCATCTTCTTTTCTCGGTTCCTGCCGTTAAGGGTGTGGAGTTCGGCAGTGGTTTCGAAGGAGTACGTCTGCGCGGTTCGCAACGAAACGACCGCTATGCTGATGGTGAAGGACACACCTATACGAATAATGAGGGCGGTATAAATGGCGGTATTACGAATGGTAATCCGTTGGTCGTACGTGTTGCAATAAAACCTACACCGAGCATATCCTCTCCTCAACAGACATACAATTTTTCGACTGGCTGCGTTGAGCCGCTTGTGGCATCGGGTCGTCACGATTGCTGTATCGCACTGCGTGCAGGTGTTGTGGTCGAGGCGGTGATTGCTGTTGCGCTTGCGGAGTTGAAAATGCACACAATCCAACAATAAATATATAATCTACGAAAATGGCTACTCGCAGAGAAACCGTGCGTCGTATTGCGTCGGCAATCGGCTCTATATACGACCCCCGCGAAGCAGATGCTGTTGCGCGTGAGGTGGTGTGTCGAGCTTTGGCGGTTGATTTTTCGCACCTTGTGGCGGATTACGACACAGAGTGTAGTATTGCTAATTTGGATGCACTTATTGAAGAACTGTGTGCCGGCCGTCCGGTGCAGTATGTGACGGGCGTGGCGGAGTTTTGCGAGATGGATTTTGTGGTGCGCGAGGGGGTGCTTATTCCTCGTCCTGAGACAGAGGAACTTGTTGTACTTGTTGCCGGATGTGTATCGGATGGCGCACGAATCCTCGATGTAGGTACCGGTAGCGGAGCCATTGCTGTTTCGCTTGCGCGCCGAGTGCGTGATGCAAGGGTTACGGCTGTCGATATCTCCGATCTGGCATTGGAGGTTGCGCGTGAAAATGCGCGTAAAAACCATGTGCAGGTGGAGTTTGTGAAGATGGACGCATTGGGCGATATGTCGTCGCTTGGCGAGTTCGACGCAATTGTATCTAATCCTCCGTATGTTCCGCAATCCGACCGAGAGTCGATGCACTGCAATGTGCGCGAGTATGAGCCGCCAACGGCTCTTTTTGTTCCGGATAACGACCCCCTTTTGTTCTATCGTTCGATAGCCGAAAACGCACGATGTATGCTTGTTGATGGGGGAGTGCTCGGTTTTGAAATCTATGAACTCTACGGTGAGCCGATGTGTGCGATGTTGCGCGACCGAGATTTTCGTGATGTGGAGATTGTGAAAGACGCTAACCTTAAAGACCGAATGGTATGGTGCAGAAAGTAAAGCGTGCGAAAACTGCTCACGAGGCCCTTTCGGCATTGATGCGCCTCTGTGCTCGCGCCGAGCGTTCGTCGGGCGATGCAATACGTTTGATGCGCGGATGGGGTTTGGCGGAAGAGGAAGCGCAACAGGTGCTTGCGCGTCTTGTCCGTGAGCGTTTTATCGATGATGGTCGCTATGCCGAGGCATTCGTTCGCGATAAGATGCGTCTGAGTGGCTGGGGAGCGTATAAGATAGCCTCGGCTTTGCGCGCAAAAGGTGTTGCGAAGGGGGTGATTGACGAGGCGATGAAACAGGCAACTCCGACCGATATGCGCGACCGTCTAATTTCTTTGCTCACGCGCCGCATGAAAACGATGAAATATAAATCGACGGCCGATGCTCGCCAAAAATTGTTGCGATATGCTCTGTCGGCAGGCTACGATTTCTCGACTGCACGCGATTGCGTGGAGAGTATAAACCTCGGCACGGCAGACGATGAAGAAACCTTTTTTTAGTGATGATTGACCGATTCTCGAAAATACTATTTTTTGTGACGTTGTGGCTGATGCTTTGTGGCACTGCCCTCGGCTCGGACTACGTCTATCCTGTAAGCGATGTGCAGGGACTTCACTCTGCATCGTTCGGCGAGATGCGCTCCGACCACTTCCATTCGGGTATAGATATTAAGACCGATGGGGTGGAGGGAAAACCCGTTGTCGCATCGGCAGACGGATATATTTCGCGCATACTGCACTCACCATACGGATATGGACTAGCGCTCTATGTTACACATCCTTCACTTGGTACGATGACCGTATATGGCCATCTGTCGCGCTTTCGCAAGGATATTGCCGATTACGTGCTTGCTCGTCGATACGAATTGCACCAAAACCGATTGGATGAAACTCTTTCGGCGGAGCGTTTTCCAGTGCGACAAGGCGAGATAATAGGCTATTCGGGAAATAGTGGTTCATCATTCGGTCCACACCTGCACTTCGAGTTACGAACGGCCGATGGTGAGCGTACGCTGAACGTCATTCGTCACGGATTGTGTCGCCCAAAGGATGACATGGCTCCACAACTACTCGTTCTCGATTATATTGATACAGATACGCTCGACGGCGTTGCTGTCGAACGTCTGCGTCGCTCCTATTCGCTCTCGAAGCGTGGTGCGGAATATGTGCCCGATGGAGAGGTTGAGGTTGGCGATTGTGGCTATTTTGTTTTGCGTTGCCGTGACCGCCAAAACGGCACGTGGAATCGCTATGGTGTCTATCGCACGACGTTGCGCCTAAATGGACAAACTGTGTTCGAGTATCGAATGAATGGTTTTAGGTTTGTCGATACGCGCGCCTGCAATGTGTTGTCATACTATGCGTTACAGCGCACGGCTCGTTGCGAGGTGTTGCGGCTTGCGAAGGTGGGCGAGTGCCCCGATGAGTACTTTTCAACGGTTGTACAGGGTGGGGTGGTAGGAGCTGCACCTAACGAACAGAAGGAGGTCGTTATAGAGGTCGAAGATGACTGCGGAAACATTTCGATTGCGCGATTTGAGGTGCGTGGTCGTGCGGATAATTCGCTTTTGCCGTCGGCCGAGGCGTTGCGTGTGCCAAATTCTGTTGTTGGTGGTGGCGAGCAGAGTATTTCGATGGCGTGTCGAGGCGCAAGAGTTGGCGTACCTGCATGGTCGCTCTACGAACCGACATTTTGTTCCATTACCCGAATCGGGGATGTGGCAGAGACGATTGAGGGTGTCGAATTCCTTTCGCCGGAGTATCGTGTCTTGTCGGCAGATGTGCCGTTGTACGATTGTGTGGGTGTCTTTATTGAGGCAGATGTGCCTATTTCCATGATGCGACAAACCTGTTTCGCACGGCGTAATTCGAAAGGCGCATGGCGATATGCTGGCGGATGTTATGCCGCATCGGGAGGTGTGCTTGCCGCTCGTAGTGTCGGAAATATGGCTATCGTGGCGGATGTTGTTTCGCCTTGTATCGAGCCGATGTTCGAGAGTGGTGCAGATATGCGTGATTCTGCTATGTTGAGATTTCGTGTAATTGATAATTTTTCGGATGTTGAGAGCTATGAATTGCTTATCGACGGTGAGTGGTGTGCAATAGATTATATGTCGATAAGTGGCGAGATGAGGTATTTATTCGATGGGAAACTTACTGGTGTCGGCCTTCGTCGAACGGTTGAATTGCGAGTGACGGATTGTTGTGGTAATATCGGCATTTGGCGAGGTGAAATTGTGCGATAAATGCTCTTTGTGTGATATTTCGTTGCAAAGATTGCGCTAATTCGAAAAAAATGTCTACTTTTGCGAAGTTTTTATAGACGATGATACTGCATTGGTGTGGGTTATATCGTCTGAAACGGGTTTGGTTCCGTAGCTCAGTTGGATAGAGCAACAGCCTTCTAAGCTGTGGGTCGTGGGTTCGAATCCCGCCGGAATCACAAGGAGAGCGAGAGCAATGACAAACAAAGTGTTGCTCGTAGAGTCCAAAAACAAAAGAGAGGTGACTTCAAGTTTAATTGAAAGTCATCTCTCTTTGTTTTTGC
>JAFNYX010000010.1 GCA_017654125.1 Alistipes sp.
GTGTTACCTATCCCCCAAACCTTTGACCTTCGGTCTTCCTCCTTCGCACCTCGGCATAGCTTGCAAGCAATCTTTGCTCTCGGTTTGGCGTCGGTTCTGTAAAGGGGGCTTATGTTTTTTATATACCAACCCATTTTGCGAACTCCATTACCCTTTCGTAATCCTCCAAGAATTGGTTGGAAATTTCGAGACATTGTCCTACAAAGATTGAAGAGGACACCGATAAATCGGTGTCTTTTTGTTTTACAGCGGTGGTGCAAATTTATTTGCAGATACACACTGTAAAACAAAATAGGGCTTATTGGTCACAATTTGGCACATTACAAAACACCCCTAAAAATTTTATCCTCCGTTTTGCTGCACCAAACGAAAGCGACCCTCTCAACGAAATGAGAGGGTCGCGAATCTATCCTTTGGGCAGGTGCGACTACAACGAAATCGCCTCCGAAGGACAAACGCCTGCACATGCACCACACTCGATGCACTTGTCAGGGTCAATTACATAGATGTCACCTGCCGAAATCGCCTCGACAGGACACTCGTCGATGCAAGTACCGCAAGCAACGCACGAGTCTGAAATTTTGTAAGCCATAAAAAATTTGTTTTATGAAAAATGTGACACAAAAGTAATCTTTTAATATGAAATCTCCAAAAAATAGTATCTTTGTAATGTCGTTTGGTGTGTTTTTTTACTTCAACGACAAAAAACAACCGTTTTTATGGCTCGACACACGATATTAACATTCCTCGGTACGGGTACTTCCCAGGGCGTTCCCGTCATCGGTTGCCATTGCGAAGTCTGTCGCTCGACCGACCCGCGCGACAACCGATTGCGCTCGGCCGCGATGGTCGAGATTGACGGACGTCGTTTCATCATTGATGCCGGTCCCGACTTTCGCGTACAGATGTTACGCGAAAGCATCAGCCACATAACGGCCATACTATTAACGCACAAGCACAAAGACCATATCGGCGGCATTGACGATGTACGAGCATTGAATTTTGTCGATTATCCAAACGCCATACACACCGTCAATATTTATGCCACGGCCGATACAGCAGAGTGCGTTCGCAAGGATTACGACTATGCATTTGCCGAACATCGTTACAGAGGCGTGCCCGAGATTGCACTACACGAGTTCGACGACAATTGCCCACTACGCATTGACGGAGTGGAGATTACGCCTATTCGCGGCCGCCATTCGTGCTTTACCACAACCGGCTATCGCTTTGGAGATGTAGCATATCTGACCGATTTCAAAGAGATTGAGGATAGCGAAGTGGTAAAATTGCGCGGTGTGCGAGCCTTGGTGGTAAACGCACTACGATACACCGCCCATGATTCACACTTCTCGGTCGAAGATGCGCTCACACTCATCGAAAAAATTCGCCCCGAGAGAGCATATCTGACACATATGTCGCACGAAATCGGTTGCCACGCCTCTGCACAAGAGCGACTGCCCGAGGGCGTATATTTTGCATACGACGGACTGAAAGTTGAAATTTAATAATAACAACAATTATATATGAAAAACGCATTACAATCCAAAACAGTTGTCATCACAGGAGCCTCGTCGGGTATCGGCGAAGCGATGGCGAAGGTCTATTCCGAGATGGGCGCAAAGGTTGTTCTCGGAGCGCGTAGCGAGGAGAAACTCGCCGCACTTGCAACCGAAATTCGCGCCAACGGAGGCCAAGCAGCATACTGTGCCACCGACGTAACGAAGGCCGAAGATTGCAAACGTCTGATTGACACCGCAGTCGAAGCATTTGGCGGAATTGACGTACTGATTTGCAACGCCGGAATCTCGATGCGCGCCATCTTTGATGATGTAGATTTGAGCGTATTGCACCGCTTGATGGATGTCAATTTTTGGGGCACAGTCTATTGCGCCAAGTACGCACTACCTTATCTGCAACAATCGAAGGGTTCGCTCGTGGGTATATCGTCGGTAGCGGGTCTGCATGGACTGCCGGGCAGAACGGGTTACTCGGCATCGAAGTACGCAATGACGGGTCTATTGGAGACGATTCGTATCGAGAATATTAAAAAGGGATTGCACGTAATGGTTGCCTGTCCGGGATTCACCGCATCGAATGTCCGTTTTTCGGCACTCGTAGCTGACGGCTCGCAACAGGGCTCGACTCCACGAGAGGAGGGTAAAATGATGACAGCCGAGGAAGTTGCGCGCATCGTAGCCAAAGGCATTGCCAAGCGTAAGCGTCTGTGCTTGATGGAGATTGAGGGTCGAGCAACACACTTTGTCAAAAAGTTTGCTCCGGCATTCCTCGACAAGATGTTCTATATGGTAATGTCGCGCGAGCCGGATTCGCCATTCAAATAACGAGGTATCTACTTCACCAAACAGAATTTAGCAAAACGTCTAATGTTACCAACATTGTTCGAATATTTGCAACGCTAAAAACAGATACTATTTACGTCTCTTATTTTTCAAGAGTAGAAAACTGTCACTGATTATGAAACACACTCAAAAACTTTACTTTGCGCCAACAATACGCATCGTTTCTCTACACACCGAACGAGGCTTCGGCTCATCGCTCGAAATTCCGGTTGTCGATCCCGAACAGGGCTGGGCAGTTCGTCCCGCAGACGAAATAATCGAAGAGTAAAAAGACTCATTAATCCGATGAAAAAGCTACTCCTTTTTACGCTTGTGGCAATAGTTTGCACTGCTTGTTCGACCAACGAAGCACAAAATTCTGCGTCGCAGATTCCAGTAGCGCCAAACGAACTTTATGTTTCGTTCGACGAGGAGGATACCCGCATCCAACTCGGCAATGATGGCCGTCCGGTTTGGACTGCCGGCGACCTTGTGTCGGTGTTCTACCGCTCGAACTCGAACGACAAGTATCAATTTACCGGCGAGACAGGCGACCACGATGGCTCTATCCAACTCGTAGAGCAAGGCACGACAACCCAAGCCACAACAAAAATTGTGGCCGTATATCCATACCACGAGAATTATTGGCTTAATTGTGAGTCAGGCTACGTAGAAGCATTTTTGCCGGCCGAGCAAACCTATGTCCAAGACAGTTACGGCGTTGGTTCGTCGATTATGGTCTCTGCAAGCGACTATAAGCAATTATCGTTTAAAAACGTATGCGGCTGGCTAAAATTACAGTTTACGGGTAAGGGTAATGTGTCTAAAATTGCCCTGCGAGGCAACAATGGTGAGCAGATTATAGGCAAAATATACATCAAACCACAAGATGCTACGTGCGTATTAGTATCCAATATGGATGGAATTGAACAAAGAAGAGTCGTCTGACCCAGATTCCTTTGCAACAAATTGCGAAAATTTGCATCGTGTTGTGGGTGAATGGGACGAGTATGAGATAGACGATATACCTGTGGTCGATGATACGCCATTAACCGAAGTTGTACTGAATTGTGGCAAGAGTGTTGCGCTCAACATCGAAAAGCCTACGTCATTCTATATTGCACTGCCACCGCAGATCTTCGAGAAGGGCTTTACCGTTACAATTTATGACGATTATGACTCAACACTAAATGTTTCGACCGAAAACAGAATTACCATCAAGCGTAACCATATTCTTCCAATGGCATCCATTGATATTGAAACGCCTACGTCTAATAACCAGATGGATTATACGGATGGTGGCACTATGTGGTAGAACTCAATATATTATATAATATCCAACGGACACATACGCAGGGTTTTCACGTAGAAAACCCTGCGGTATTTTTTTGAGGGGGGGGGTAGTGGAGTGCCCGAAAGAGCCAACATAAGGAACTTTAACACTCAACAATTATCCACATTTCGCCCAACAAAGCAATTTCAACAATTAGATAAAAGATTTCTGCAAAAAAATCTCAAAAAAATTTGCAAATTAAAATATATCGGCTACCTTTGTATCGGTTGCCGATATAAAGGCAAACGATATATCGACAAACATAATAAAAAATACTTGAAAAGTGTTATGAATACATCAAACAACGCACTAACCGAAGCGGTATATTACATTCTTCTTTCGGTATTAAAGCCAATGCACGGCTACGGCATAATGCAACAAATCTCCGCATTGAGTGGCGGACGACTGAACATATCCGCCGGAACACTCTACGGTGCGCTCTCGTCATTATTGGAGAAGGGGTGGATTGAGCAGGTAGCAACACCGTGCGACAGCCGCAAGAAGGAGTACCACATCACGGCCGAAGGTCGCCGCTTATTGGTGCAAGAGATTGCACGTCTGCAAGAGTTAGTCCGCAACGGAGAAACAATATTGTCAAACAACTAAAAGCACAACGATATGAATACGCAAAACGAGTACAAAAAAGTATGGAACTTTTTCTTCATTTCGCAATGGAGAGAGGAGGAGAAGTGGCTGAATGATATGGCACGCGAGGGGTGGCATTTGGTACATGTAAATGCATTGGTACGTTACGTCTTTAAGCGAGGTACACCACGCGAATTTATATACAAGCCCGACCTACCCGAAAATCTACCTCACGGGCTGGGCCGAGAGGAGTATTACAACTTCCTTACCGAGTGCGGAATCCGCATTGTATGCGAAAAGAAGCAGTGGATATATCTACAAAAGCGCACAGCCGATGGCCCGTTCGACGCCGATGATGATATGTTCGCCAAGTTGCGCATAACAAACAAGGTGTACGGTTATGCCATTCGCAATATGTGCCGACTGTTGCGTGCGTTCACCATAATTATTATACTGAACCTATGCGGTGCATCAATCGCCGGGGCAACAATGTCGTTTGCTGCCACAGACTTTTTCAGCAGCATAGCAATCGGTGTCGGCATCGGAGCCATAACCGCACTCACGTTTATCTTCGTGCCAATCATCACTAAACTACGCAAGCAGATGAACGAAACAATCGACGAGCTCGGGGTTCGTCACTAACACATCCCGACACAAAACAAACCGCCCTGCTGAACGGATGTCGGCAGGGCGGTTTGTTTTGCTATTTCGGCATTATACTATTCCACAAGCGGAGCAACAGCATCGGCAAATATGCGTGCCATACGTTGCTGAATCTCCGAATCACGCCCAAGAGCAGACAAACAATGTATTACGAGATACGTTTCACGAAGTATCGGTATGGTATTAATACTGCTCTTTCTCGTTAGGGAAGTCACACGATTTAACATCCTCGATATAGTGCGATACGGCATCGGTCATCACCTCGTAGAGATTGGCATAACGACGCAGGAAACGCGGCGAAAAACCCTTATTAATACCGAGCATATCGTGCACAACCAACACCTGTCCATCCGTACCGACACCCGCACCGATACCGATTGTCGGAACAGACACCTCGGCCGACACCTTCGTAGCAAGAGATGCAGGAATCTTCTCCAACACAATGGCAAAACAGCCCGTCTCTTCCAATAATTTCGCATCATGGATAAGTTTTGCTGCCTCTGCCTCCTCTTTAGCGCGAACATTATACGTTCCGAACTTATGAATCGACTGCGGTGTAAGGCCCAAGTGACCCATAACCGGAATACCTGCTGTCAAAATTCGCTTTACAGAGTCGAGAATCTCCTCTCCTCCCTCCATTTTCACTGCATCGGCACCCGTCTCCTTCATAATGCGCACAGCCGAATCGAGAGCCGCCTGCGAGTCACCCTGATAGGTTCCGAACGGCATATCAACAACAACCAACGCACGATTTACGGCACGCACCACCGACGAGGCGTGATATATCATCTGATCGAGCGTGATAGGCAGGGTAGTTTCATGACCTGCCATCACATTCGCAGCCGAATCACCAACCAAAATTACGTCGATACCGGCGGTATCAACAATCTTCGCCATTGAATAATCGTAAGAGGTAAGCATCGAGATCTTCTCTCCGCGATCTTTCATCTCTTTGAGTCGCAAAGTTGTTACGGCTCTTACACTGCTTTCTACGGACATTTTTGTACAATTTTTGTTATTTATATACACAAAGGTAAAACAAAATTTCGGCATCTATTGCTTTTTTTACAAAAAAGACATACATTTGTTATTAACTCAATCGATTTAATGACTAAATTATATGAATAAAATTATCTGTATCGGTAGTTCCAATACCGACATGGTCGTTCGAAGTGAGCGACTACCTCGCCCGGGTGAGAGCGTTATCGGCGGCAATTTTGTTATGGCCGGCGGCGGCAAAGGTGCCAATCAAGCAGTAGCCATTGCACGCATGGGGCATAAGGTTATATTTTCGGCAGCCGTTGGTAACGACATATTTGGAAGTGAGGCTATTGCACGCTACGAACAGTTTGGCGTCAATACGTCGTATATCGTGCGCAAAACAACACCATCGGGCATCGCACTCATCATGGTTGATACCGCAGCCCAAAACTCGATTTCGGTAGCACTTGGCGCGAATACCGAGCTCTCCGCATCGGATGTCATGCCGGCACTCGACCTCATCGAGCCTGGCGACATCGTACTATTGCAGTTGGAGATACCGATTGAGACTGTTGATTTTTGCGTGGCTACGGCCGCAGCAAAGGGCGCAAGGGTCATTCTCAATCCGGCTCCGGCGGCCGAAGTGAGCAAAGAAACGCTCTCGAAACTATACCTCATCACACCAAACCAAACCGAAGCAGATACCCTTACCGGCATTGAAGTGCATGACAAAGAGTCGGCATGCGCCGCAGCCGAAGCACTACGAGCCAAAGGTGTCGATAAGGTAATCATAACAATGGGAGGCGATGGTGCATTGCTTGACGATGGGGGAGAGTTTGAAATGATCCCGGCTTTCCGCGTCAATGCGGTGGATACCACCGCAGCCGGCGATGTGTATAACGGTGCACTTTGTGCTGCATTGGCAGAGGGCCAATCGTTGCGCGAGGCAATGATTTTCGGCTCGAAGGCTTCGGCCATTTCTGTAACACGCATCGGCGCACAACCATCCATTCCTACACGTGAAGAGGTCGATAATTTCTAAAAAAACCGCAAGTCTAACAATCTAAAAACCTTAATAATATGTTTATCATTGAAAGTTATTCGTTAGCAGTCATTTTCTGCTTTATCACAATGCTTTGTTGGGGCTCGTGGGGCAACACCCAGAAACTCGCCGGCAAGACGTGGCGCTATGAGCTCTTTTATTGGGACTATGTAATCGGCATGGTACTCTTCACGCTGTTACTCGGCTTTACGATGGGTAGCACAGGCGAGGGTGGCCGTTCGTTTATGACAGACTTGGCGCAAGCCGATTATCGTAGCGTTTTATGGGTAGCACTCGGTGGCATTATCTTCAACGCATCGAATATCCTGCTTTCTGCTTCCACATCATTGGCCGGATTGGCGGTAGCATTCCCTCTGGGTTGTGGCCTGGCTCTTGTATTGGGCGTTATCAACAACTATCTCGAACAGGCAAAGGGCGATGCTGTCCTTTTGAGCATCGGCGTATTGGCTGTCGTTGCGGCAATCATCTGTAACGGCATCGCGGCAGGTCGTGTAAGCAAAGGCGGTTCGAACAGCAACAGTCGCAAAGGTATTGTCTTGGCTGTCATTGCCGGTCTGTTGATGTCCACATTCTATCGTTTTGTAGTCAAAGGTATGGACATTAACAACTTTGAGCAGCCGGCAGCAGGTATGCTCACTCCATACTCGGCAATCTTCATCTTCTCGCTCGGCGTACTCGCTTCCAACTTCATATTCAACACCTACGTAATGAAGCGTCCGTTCGTTGGTAAGAGCGTATCGTATAGCGAATATTTCAAGGGTTCGCTCGGCACACATCTCGTGGGCGTTCTTGGTGGAGCCATTTGGTGTTTAGGTACGGCGTTCAGTTACATCGCAGCCGGCAAGGCAGGTGCAGCCGTATCGTACGCACTTGGTCAGGGTGCACCGATGATTGCTGCATTCTGGGGTGTATTCATTTGGAAGGAGTTCAAAGGTGCAGACAACAAGACTAACGCATTGCTTGCGCTGATGTTCGCGCTCTTCATTTGCGGATTGGCAATAATCGTGATAGCCGGAAATTAAATACCGGTCTTACAGCACTAAACAAACACCGCCTGCTCCTCATCTGGGGCAGGCGGTGTTGCTTTCAAAACGGGAAATGTCGATTTACTTCAACTTATTACGAAGGAACAAGAAGTAAGCAACCATGCCAATCCAGCTTGTACAGAGCACCAAAACGGCAACCACAACCTTAATCCACAATTCAGTAGCCGGTTTCTTGGTGAAAATTTCATAAACTGCATAAATTGCAAGGATGACACCCACCCAATAAACGATTGAAGCAAGCATAATTGTAATTTTTTTAATTGTTAAACAAATATAGTTGATTATAAGGTTCTCTTTTCAAACACACTCGCGTCGTACACCACATCGCTCAAAAACAGCCCTTGCGGAGGAGCTCCGGCGCTCGAACGCGACAGGTCGCGAGCAGCAACAATCTCACGAAACTGCTCGACCGTATAACGTCCTCTGCCAACATCGACCGTCGTTCCCACAATTGAGCGCACCATATTTCGCAAAAAGCGGTCGGCACGAATCGTAAAGCGCAATTCACCATCCGCCGTACGCACCCACTCGGCGTGACGAATGTGGCAGATGTTAGTCTTATTATTGGAATTCAACTTGGCAAACGAGGTAAAATCCTCAAACTCCATCAACGTCTGCGCTGCCTCGTTCATTCGCTCGACATCCAGCGGAACGTAATACATCCACGCCGCAGCGCGTCGGAACGGATTTTTGCGTGGCGAGATAAAGTAGGTGTACTCCCTCTCGCGCGCGTCGAAACGAGCGTGAGCCCCATCCGGCACCTCCGACACAGAGAGTATCGCAATATCGTGCGGCAGCATCATATTGAGTTTGTAGAGCACCTGCTCGCAATCAAACGGCTGCTCGCAATCGAAATGTGCAACATAATACGACGCATTGACACCCGTATCCGTACGTCCCGCACCGACTATCTCGACACTCCCACGCAACAACTTCGTAAGCGCCTGCTCGATAGTCTGCTGCACGGATGGCTGGTCGGGCTGACGTTGCCAACCACAATACGCTGCACCGTCATATTTCAACTCAATAAAGTATCGCATACCATACAAAAGTAGAAAAAATCGCCTAAATATACAAATTTTCGTTCGCCACAGACTTCCGAGCAATATTTAACTATTGTTGCTCCTCTATCTGCTCACCAGCCTCAACCGCCGGAAGTCTGAAAAGCATAACATCGTCCTCTTCGAGACGGACTTTAAGCCACTGCACCAACTTGGAGTGTGCCACCTCATCGAATTGGTCATCAGTACGAACCACAACGACAATCGAGCGAGCCACAGAATCCGTATTATCAACCATAACTCTCTCTCCGCGTGCGATATGCACCTCTTTAACCGAAGGATAGTTACTTGAAATTTCTCGTGTGAGTTGCACATACGGTATATCGTGGTCTTTGACAAGTTGCAACTCGGTTTGCAGACGATGTATCTCCGCATCACGTTCACCAATCTCACTATCCATACGCTCGTATATACCCTTCACGAGTTCGATATCGTTCACATTTTCCGTTGTAGAGTAGTCGTTAATACGCAACTGCTCCTCCTTCAAACCATAACGCGCAGCAGTACTACATATTCCAGCCTTAACCTCATCGGTCAACGGCTCACCCGCAAAAAACAGTTCAATCACAGAGCCATCCGTATGATCAATCTTGTAGTCGTAGAGAATGCTCTTACCGTAGCTCTTCGAATGTTCAACAAACATCGAGGCCTTCTCTTCGAAATTATTATGTTTGATAAGAATAACGGCCGACCATATACTTGGCACTACAAAGAGCAGGATAAGTATCGACACAATGCGCTTTGTCTTACGCCCCGTGGCAGCATCCTCAAACTCTGTTTGACGGAATTTCAAGTACTTGACACTGATATAGGTAGCAAGCATAATAAACAGACAGTTAATAAAGAAGAGGTACAACGCGCCGAAGAAGTAGCCCATATTTCCGCTCGCCAAACCAAAACCCGCCGTACACAACGGAGGCATCAATGCCGTAGCAATCGCCACACCGGCGAACACCGTACCCTTCTCCTTGCGACTCTGCTCGAAAATGCCGGCAAAACCACCAAAGAGCGCTATCAATACATCGTATATCGTCGGATTAGTACGAGCCAACAACTCCGTAGGATTGATCAAGCTGAGTGGTGTGATAAGAAAATAGAGAAACGATGCCGTAAGACTAATAATCACCATTACGAGCAAATTCTTTCCCGACGACTTCATCAACTGCATATCGTTCACTCCGAGGCCGAGACCAAGACCAAATATCGGTCCCATAAGTGGCGAAACAAGCATCGCGCCTATAACGACAGCCGTAGAGTTGACATTAAGACCGACCGATGCTATAATAGTAGCAATGGCCAAAATCCATGCATTTGGTCCACGGAAGAAGATATTGCTGCGAATAGCGCGTTCAGCACCCTCTGTATCAATATAACCGACAAGATTTATCGACGTCTTTAATTGTCTAATCAAATACCTAAACAATTTCATACCGGGTCAATAGTATTAGGTTAATACACTACATTTAAATTACTTACGCGCCCAAACCTCACTCATCAAACCATTCACAACATCAACTAACGTGTTGTGCAAAACCGCGATTTAGCACATTTGAGCACATACAAAATTAATAATAATTCGGCAAACAGACATGTTTTTCACAAATAATATATCCTGAAAGTTTACGTTTTCAAATGAATTTCACATCCTACACAACATCTTCGACAAATGTAAAACAGAGACAAAAGAGAGTGTTCAAATCATAGATTTGGTTTTTCACACATTTTCGAGTATCTTTGTCCGAATTATCATTTTTTTAACCATAAATCGAACTATGAAAGTAGCAATTATAGGATACGGAAAGATGGGGCACGAAATCGAAAAGATTCTCCTGCAACGCGGTCACTCCGTAGAACTCATCATAGACCAAGACAACGCCGACGACCTCTGCGCCGAAAAACTGCACGGAATCGATGTCGCTATCGAATTTACGATGCCACAAACGGCATACGACAATATCCGCCGCTGTATCGAAAGCGGCGTTGCCGTTGTCAGTGGAACGACCGGATGGACGGAGCGCCTGCCGGAGTTGCAGCAACTATGCAGAGAGCGTGGCGGTGCGATGATATATTCGTCAAACTACTCGCTCGGCGTAAACATTGCATTTCGTATAAATCGCCGACTGGCAGAGTTGATGAACGGTTGTGGCAACTACGATGTCCGCATCGAAGAGATTCACCACACCCAAAAGAAGGATGCGCCGAGCGGAACAGCCATAACGCTTGCCGACGAGGCCATTGCTCGCCTCGACCGCAAAACAAAGTGGAACTGCATCGAACCGCAAAAGGGCGAGGAATCGCAGACTTCGGCCGAAAGCATCGAGATTACATCGTTACGCGAGGGAATGGTACCTGGTACACATACGGTAACCTACGAATCGGAAGACGACACATTAGAATTGAAACATACGCTCAAAAGTCGCCGCGCGTTGGCTACCGGAGCAGTCATTGCTGCCGAATTCGTATGCGGCAAGAAGGGAGTGTTCACAATGGATGATTTGTTACACGTTTAAGAAGATATATGGGACTGAAAGAGCTTTTTGCAAACCGATGGACCAAATTTGTCATCGCTGCAATCACATACACGCTTTTGTGCGTCGTTTGGACCGGCAATCTTTGGATGTTGCTCGGCCTGCCACTCATTTTCGACCACTACATATCGCGTCTCTTCTACAAATACGTATGGCACTACAATGACGAGTGGTGCAAGCGTAGCGAACTCTACAAGAGCATTTACGGATGGGTGGATGCCATTGTGTGGGCCGTCGTAGCAGCAACACTCATACACCTGTTCGTATTCCAACTCTACAAGGTACCGACCTCCTCAATGGAGAAGACCATCCTTATCGGCGACTACCTCTATGTCAGTAAGATTTCGTATGGCCCACAGGTGCCGAATACACCGCTCTCGATGCCGTTCGTGTATAACACAATGCCTTTCTCGACCACCAAGAAATCCTATTCGGAGGCAATCAAATGGGATTATCATCGTCTGAAAGGACTTAAACCTATACGACGCAACGATGTTGTCGTGTTCAACTTCCCGGCAGGCGATACGGTACTGCTCGAAAATCAGGCAGTGACCTATTACGACGTCGTGCGCGAATATCAATCCACATACGGAAAGACCGAAGGTCGCCGTCGCCTGAACGAGGACTATACGGTCGTTGCCCGTCCGGTTGACAAGCGCGAAAACTACATCAAACGATGCGTAGCTCTGCCAAACGACACTATTCGCATTGTGGATACAGAGGTATTTATTAACGGCAAGCCACAGGAGGAGATTCCGACACGTCAATACATCTATTTCGTACAGACTACGGCTCCGCTTACAAAATATACGTTCGACAAGCTCGGCATTACCGAATATAGTGGCAATGCGCCATATTACTATATGTCGATGACCGACGAAGCTGTTGAGCAGTTGAGTCAAATTCCGTGCGTAGCGGAAGTTGTTCGCTACAACGACAAACAGACCTCAACCAACGTATTCCCGAACGATGAGGCGTATGGTTGGACATCGGACAATTTTGGTCCATTGTGGATTCCGGCAAAGGGTGCAACCGTTGCGCTCAATGCCGACAACCTTCCATTGTATCGTCGCATAATCGAGCAGTACGAGGGACATACGCTCGCTGTAAGCGACACGGGCGACATACTTATCGACGGAGAGCCGGCAACGGAATACACCTTCGCAATGAACTACTATTGGATGATGGGAGACAACCGCCATAACTCGGCCGACTCACGCTTTTGGGGTTTCGTTCCGGAGGACCACATCGTCGGCAAAGCATCGTTCATCGCGCTGTCAATTGGCGAGAACGGCATCCGTTGGAACAGATTGTTCAAAAAGGTAAAATAACAAAGACGTGGAGCTGAAAGATAGTTATCTGACCATAACCGAGAAGCGCGAATGTGCAATGAGGGAGCGTAGCAGCAAATTCCTCTCGTTTGCATATCCCGTCACAAGCGAAGAGCAGATACGCGAACACCTCGAAGTACTTCACAAGCAGTACTACGACGCGACACATCACTGCTACGCATGGCGACTCGGTCCACACGGCGAAACATTCCGTGCCAACGATGACGGCGAGCCATCGGGTACCGCAGGCAAGCCGATACTCGGACAACTACTCTCGCACGAGATAACCGACTGTCTGATTGTCGTAGTGAGATATTTCGGTGGCACAAAGCTCGGCGTATCGGGTCTTATCCAGGCATACAAGGAGGCCGCAGCGGATGTTTTGTCCGAGTGCGAAATAATTGAAAAGACAGTCGATACCATCATTCGCGTAGATTTTTCATACATCGTAATGAACGATATTATGCGTATAGTTAAGGATGATTCGCCACGCATCATTGAACAGACATTCGACAACCTCTGCTCGATGACGCTTGCCATACGTCGCAGCAAGGCGGATATGCTCCTCGGCAAACTCGACAAGGTGTCGGGAGCGACAATCGAAATTATAGCAGAGAATGTATAAGTCAATCTACATAAAAGGAGCACGCGTTCACAACCTCAAAAATATAGAGGTCGATATTCCGCACAATACGCTCGTTGTCGTAACAGGACTCTCCGGCTCCGGCAAATCAACGCTCGCCTTCGACACTATTTTCGCCGAGGGTCAACGTCGCTATGTCGAGAGTTTGTCGTCGTATGCACGACAGTTTCTCGGTCGCATCAACAAGCCAGATGTCGATATCATAACAGGTATAGCGCCGGCGGTGGCCATCGAACAGAAGGTCAATACTCGCAATCCGCGTTCGACGGTAGGCACAACAACCGAGATTTACGACTACATGAAACTCCTGTTCGCCCGTATAGGCAAAACCATTTCGCCAGTTTCGGGACAGGAGGTGAAGTGCTACACGACAGACGACGTCGTAGAGTATGTTCGCTCACGCAAGGATGGCGAGCGCATCATTATTGCCGTTCCGATGCACTTGAAAGAGGGACAAGGGCTCATCGAGCGATTGACACTGCTCATTTCGGACGGCATTATGCGTCTTTACGTAGATGGTGCTCCAACGCTCATCGAGGATTTCATTCCAACCATTACCGAGCAAACCTCCATCGAAAATATGGATATCGTCATTGACCGTCTTCGCAATGCTGGCGATGATGATACATTGACACGTATGCGTGAGTCTATTGCTCGCGCCTTCGGCTATGGTACACACAGTTGTAAAATTATCACCGAAGATGACTCACGTGAGTTCTCTTCGACATTCACAGCCGACGGCATCGAGTTCGAGCCACCAACCGAACATCTATTCGGCTTCAACAATCCGTTGGGCGCCTGCCCGCACTGCGAGGGTTATGGAAAGGTTATAGGTATAGACGAGGATTTAGTGGTGCCCGACAAATCGAAGAGCATATATGACAATGCCATTGCCTGCTGGCGTGGTGACACGATGCGTTGGTTTCGCGATAGATTGGTAGAGAATGCCTACAAGTTCGACTTCCCGATTCACGAGCCATATTACAAACTCTCGGCAGCCGAACGACGTTTGCTATGGCGTGGCAACGAGTATTTTACGGGTTTGGATGGTTTTTTCGAGTATCTCGATTCGGAGCGTCGTAAGATACAGTTCCGCGTACTGAAAGCGCGCTATACGGGCAAAACCATCTGCCCCGAATGTGGCGGTGGCCGCCTGCGCAAAGAGGCTCTATATGTTAAAGTAGGAGGAAAAGACATAACCGAACTCGTCGCAATGTCGGTTGATACACTTATCGAATTTTTCGACCGTCTTTCGCTTGACGAGTATGACACGAAGGCCGCAGAGAGAGTTGTAATAGAGATTCGTAACCGCCTGCGCTATCTGAGCGATGTCGGATTAGGATACCTTACGCTCGATCGTCTCTCTTCAACACTCTCCGGAGGTGAGAGCCAGCGCATAAATCTCTCATCGTCGCTCGGTAGCAACCTGACCGGCTCGCTCTATATTCTTGATGAGCCGAGTATCGGTCTGCATCCGCGCGACACACATCGTCTTATCGGTGTATTGAAGCAGTTGCGCGACCTAGGCAATACGGTCATCGTAGTTGAACACGAAGAGGAGATTATACGCGCAGCAGACTTCATCATTGACATCGGTCCAAAGGCGGGTGACAACGGTGGCAGGGTAGTGTTCTGCGGCGCAGCAGAGCGACTTACAGAGGCTAACGAAAGCATTACCGCCGAGTACCTTTCGGGAAAGCGCAAAATCGAAATTCCGCAGAGCGCACGACCTTGGCGCAACTATATACGCATCGAAGGTGCGCGCATGCACAATCTGCAAAACATATCGGTTAAGATTCCGCTCGGAGCAATGACCTGCATTACGGGTGTCAGCGGCTCGGGTAAATCATCGCTCGCAAAGGGCATTCTCTATCCGGCATTACGCCGATTGTTAATGGATAGTGGCGATCGTCCGGGTGACTTCGATGGTCTATCGGGGGATACGAAACTCATTCGCAGTGTCGAGATGGTGGACCAAAACCCTATCGGTAAATCGTCGCGCTCGAACCCCGTAACGTATATCAAGGCATACGACGAAATTCGCAAACTGTACGCCGACTTGCCACACGCCAAGAGTTGTGGCATACAACCGAGCAATTTCTCGTTCAACGTCGCCGGAGGACGATGTGAAACGTGTCAGGGTGAGGGTGTCATCAAGGTGGCAATGCAATTTATGGCAGACATTGAACTGACTTGCGAGGCATGCGGAGGCAAACGATTCAAAGATGAGATTCTCGATATCAAATATCGCGACAAGAGTATCTGCGACGTGCTCGATATGAGTATTGACGAGGCAATTGCTTTCTTCGCGGAGGATGGCGATAGTGCTACATGTCGTCGAATTGTCGAGCGTCTGCTTCCATTACAGGAGGTTGGTCTTGGCTACATCAAACTCGGTCAATCATCGTCCACGCTGTCGGGAGGCGAGAGTCAGCGCGTCAAGCTTGCATCATTCCTCTCGAAAGACAGCGGACAGGGACACATCGTATTCATATTCGACGAGCCGACAACTGGTCTTCATTTCCACGACATAAAGAAGTTGTTGCACGCCTTCGATGCGCTCATCGCCAACGGACATACGATAGTGATTGTAGAGCACAATATGGATGTCATCAAGTGCGCCGACCATATTATCGATCTCGGTCCCGAGGCAGGCGATGCCGGCGGCAACATAGTATTTGAGGGCACACCACAGCAACTAATCAAGCACCCGACAAGTCATACGGGTAAGTTTCTGCGCACGCACTTCAACAAATAACCAACAACGACAGAAAAATGGAGGAATTTTCGACATACACACTCTCAAACGGCATACGAGGCATTCACCGACAGGCTAAAAGCGGCGTGGCGCGATGTGCGCTGATAATCAATGCCGGTAGCCGCGATGAACACACCGACGAGTACGGACTCGCACACTTCGTCGAGCACGGTCTGTTCAAAGGCACCGTGCGCCGCAAGGCGTATCAGGTAAATTGTCGCTTGGAGAATCTTGGTGGCGAATTAAACGCATATACGACAAAGGAAGATACAACCGTACACGGAACAGTGCTGCGTAGCGACTTTGCCAAAGCCGTAGAACTCATTTCGGATGTAGCATTTAACTCTACGTTCCCGAACCGCGAGTTGGATAAGGAACGTGAAGTCATCTGCGATGAGATAAACACCTACAAAGATTCGCCGATGGATATGATATACGATACGTTCGAAGATATGCTCTTCGAGGGATCGGAGTTGGGTCACAATATTCTCGGCCGCAAGCGCGACCTTGCACGTCACGACAGCGATGCCATGCATCGCTTCGTCAAGCGCACTCACACAACCGACCAAATGGTATTCTCCACCATCGGCAACATCCCCGTTGCGCGCATCGAGCGCATTGCCGAGCGATACTTGGGTACACAACCCGCCTCGCGACGCGAGTTTTCGCGCCTTGCTCCTGCGCCATACACGGCTTTCGACAAAGCAATAAACAGACACACGCATCAGGCACACTGCATCATCGGCAACCGCGCCTACGGCATTACCGAGGAGAAACGTCTGCCATTTTCGCTGCTTGTAAACATCCTCGGTGGCCCGTGTGCCAATTCGCGACTGAATGTCAATGTCCGCGAACGCAACGGTTTATCGTACAATATCGAAGCTAGTTATACACCATACTCTGACTGTGGCATTGCGGTCATCTATTTCAGTTCCGAACACGAGAACGCCGATCACTGTCGAGAAATTATCGACCGCGAAATCAACAAACTACAAAACGTGCGTCTTACGTCGCGCCAATTGGCTATGGCCAAGCGTCAATTTATAGCCCAAATGGCAATATCGACCGAAAGCAACGAGGGTTATATGCTCGGTGTCGGTCGTTCGCTGCTCGTTCATGGCGAAGTGGATACGTTGGAGGAGGCTTATCGCAAAATAAATGCCGTAACAGCCGAGCAGATTATGGAGGTCGCTAACGAGGTATGGCACAACAATTCGACACTATTATATATATAGGAATATGGAGGCATTGGATCAATATATCGAACAACACTCTTCGCCGGAGGAGCCGCTACTCAAAGAGTTGGAACGCGAAACATATCTGCGTGTACTCAATCCACGTATGATTTCGGGCCACATCCAGGGACGATTGATGGAGATGCTCGTACGCATGTTGCGGCCACAGCGTGTACTCGAAATCGGCACCTTTACCGGCTACTCAGCCCTTGCGATGGCTGCCGGTCTGCCCGAAGGCGGATTAATTGACACCTGTGAGGTGGACGACGAGTTGGAAATGATGATTCTCTCGTTCTTCGAGCGCTCGGCCTACCGCGATAAAATTCGTCTGCACATCGGCTCGGCATTGGAGATTGCACCTACGCTCGGCGAGTGTTACGACCTCGTATTTATCGACGGCGATAAACGTGAATACACAGCATACTACGAGATGCTGTTCGACAACGGTTTGGTTCGTAGCGGCAGTTGGATTATGGCCGACAACATCTTATGGTATGGCAAAGTGGTTGAGCCGGTGGCAAAGGGCGATCGCCAGACACAGGCCATCATCGACTTCAATCGCCGCATAATTGAGGATGAGAGGGTAGAGAATGTCATCCTGCCTATCCGCGACGGCATCAATCTGATACGTGTAAAATAGTACGCACGAATGGTGAACAATACAACAAAAACACCCGTAGCAAAAGCTGCGGGTGTTTTTGTTGTAGTTATAGCGATTATTGCGAATGCTCAAACCTTTAGTTAAGCTTTAACTCCTCCTTCAACTGCTCAATCTTCGCATCAAGAGCTGCCTGTACCTCATCGAACTGCTCAACCGACGGCAAATCTGCCTTCACACCGAAGTAGAACTTAATCTTCGGCTCTGTACCCGACGGACGAACCGAAACTTTCGTACCATCAGCCGAAATCCACTGCAATACGTTACTCTTGTCCTCTACACCCTCGATTGGCGACTTTACACCCGAAGCAACATCCAGGAGTTCCAACGTCTTATAGTCGTAAACCTGTACGACAGGCGAGCCGAGCAACGACTTCGGAGGATTGGCACGGAACTCAACCATCATATTCTGAATCAACTCCGCTCCATCCTTGCCCTTACGAACAACATTCACGAGCGACTCGCGATAGAAACCAAACTTCACGTACAAATCCTGCAACCACTCGTAGAGCGTCATGCCCTTCGTTGCACGACACCAAGCCGCAGCCTCGGCAGCCAACGAACATGCCGATACACCATCCTTATCGCGAACATAATCACCTGCAAGGTAGCCGAACGACTCCTCGCCGCCACCGATATACTTGTGTTTACCCTCCTGCTCGCGGATAATCTTTGCGATATACTTGAAGCCAGTTAGACAGTTGTAGCACTTCACGCCATAATGAGCCGCAACAGCATCCGGCATCATCGAGGTAACGATGGTCTTAACTACATAATCACCATCCTTAATCAAGCCAAGTTCTGCCCAGCGAGTGAGTTGGTAGCACATCAACAGAATGAGCGTTTGGTTACCGTTCAAGAGCACATAATCGCCCTTGCCTGTACGCAAAGCCAAACCGAGACGGTCGGAATCCGGGTCGGTAGCCATTGCAAGGTCCGCCTGCTCGCGTTCTGCCAAATCGATAGCCATCTTCATCGTAGCACGCTCCTCCGGATTAGGCGAAGCAACCGTCGGGAAGTTTCCATCCAACACACACTGCTCATCTACCAAAATCACATTCTTGAAACCGAAGTTTTTGAGCGACGCCGGCGTAAGACGAACACCAGCACCGTGCAGTGGGGTATAGACAATCTTCATATCGGCACACTTCTCGACGCTTTCAGGCGAAAGCGAGAGCTTCTTAATGGCCGCCAAATAAATCTCATCGAACTCCTCGCCGAGAATGGTAATATTCTCCTTGTTGCCTCCGGTAAGTACCTGTGCAACCTCGGTAATCTTCTCAACCTCCTTAATAATATTGGTATCGTGCGGAGAGGTTACCTGCGAACCATCGCTCCAATACGCCTTATAACCGTTATACTCCTTCGGGTTATGCGATGCCGTCACCATAACACCCGATTGACATTTGAGTTCACGAATAGCGAAACTCAACTCAGGAGTAGGACGGAGCGAGTCGAAGAGGAACACCTTAAAGTCGTTGGCAGCAAAGATATCCGCCACACGCTCGGCAAACATACGCGAATTGTTACGCGAATCGTGTGCAATAGCAACACGAATCTCCTCACCAGGGAAGTTAATTTTCAAGTAGTTAGCCAAACCCTGGGTAGCAAAACCCACGGTATAGATATTCATACGGTTGCTACCTGCTCCCATAATACCACGCAGACCACCCGTACCAAATTCGAGGTCTTTATAAAAACTCTCGATTAATTCATTACGGTCATTCTCAATCAGATGACGCACCTGTGCTTTTGTAGCTTCGTCATA
>JAFNYX010000011.1 GCA_017654125.1 Alistipes sp.
ACAAGTGTGACTATTGGAAATAGCGTAACAACGATTGGATATGCTGCATTCTCTTCTTGCTACAAGCTGACAAGTGTGACTATTGGAAATAGCGTAACAACGATTGGATATGCTGCATTCTCTTCTTGCTCCTCGCTGAAAGAGGTATATTGCAAGCCAACTACGCCACCAATAGCATATAAAGGCAGTGGTGCGTATTGGAAAGCATTCGACGACAACGCTTCCGACCGCAAAATTTATGTACCGACAGCATCGGTTGATACTTATAAGGCAGCAACATATTGGAGCGAGTACGCCTCGGCAATCGAGCCATACAACTTTACCGAGTAGAGAATATAAATAGCATACTATTTCAAGAGGGAGGCGAAACGCCTCCTTTTTTATTCTCGCAAAAGTTTGTATCTTTGCCGTATGAAACAACGAGTATTATTTGTCTGCCTCGGAAATATCTGCCGGTCGCCGGCTGCCGATGGCATTCTACAACAGATGGTTGCCCGCGAGGGCTTGCAAGAGCAGATTGAGGTCGATTCGGCCGGAACATATTCGGGGCATATTGGCGAGTTGCCCGACCCACGTATGCGTCGTGCCGCCGCCGAGCGTGGTTATAACCTCACGCACCGTTCGCGTCCAATACGCGAGCGCGACTTCTTCGATTTCGATATGATTGTGACGATGGATGACAATAACTACGAGCGTGTAAGTCGTCTTGCGCCCGAGCGAAAGTATCTCGACAAGTTGTATCGAATGAGCGAATTTTTGACCGAGTTTCCCGATTGGACCTATGTTCCCGACCCATATTACGAGGGCGCGGAGGGTTTCCGACTCGTTTTGGATATGCTCGAAAACGGTTGTAGCGAGATTCTTGCACGACTGACGCAAAAAGCATAACCTACAAGCGAAAGCAAACAAAAAAGGTGGATTTCCGTTTGAGAAATCCACCTTTTTTCGTCGCACAACTTATGTTGGCTACCACGCGAAGAGAGGGTAGTTCGCCATAAGCGCATTAACCTCGGCACGAACAGCAGCGATATTCTGCTCGTCCTCCGGAGCATGCAGCACGCGATCGATAAGTTCTACTATTTGCTCCATTTTATCCTCCTTCAAACCACGAGTAGTGATAGCCGGTGTGCCGAAGCGCAGACCAGAAGTCTGGAACGCCGAGCGAGAGTCGAACGGCACCATATTCTTATTGGTCGTAATATCGGCAGCAACGAGTGCCTTTTCGGCAACTTTGCCCGTCAGTTCAGGGAATTTTGTACGCAAATCGACCAAAATGAGGTGATTATCCGTGCCGCCGGAAACGATATTGTAGCCACGCTTTACGAACGCTGCGGATAGCGCCTGTGCATTCTTTACAACCTGCGCCTGATACTCCTTATACGAAGGATCGAGAGCCTCGCCAAACGCAACCGCCTTGGCGGCGATAACGTGTTCGAGCGGACCACCCTGAATACCAGGGAAAACGGCCGAATTAAGAATCTGCGACATCTTCTTCACCACGCCCTTCGGAGTAGTTAATCCCCACGGATTATCGAAATCCTTACCCATTAGGATAATACCGCCACGAGGGCCGCGCAGCGTCTTATGCGTCGTCGAAGTTACAATATGTGCATACTTGACAGGGTTTTCGAGCAAGCCCGCAGCGATAAGACCGGCCGTATGGGCCATATCAATCATGAGCAACGCTCCAACCTTGTCGGCAATCTCACGCATACGTGCGTAATCCCACTCGCGCGAATAAGCCGACGCTCCACCGACGATGAGTTTCGGGCGGCACTCGATGGCCTTTGCCTCCATCTCGTCGTAATCGACACGACCGTCACACTCCTTCACCGAGTAGCTTACGGCGTTGAAATACGTACCCGACATATTCACAGCCGAGCCGTGCGAAAGGTGACCGCCGTGCGAAAGATTAAGACCAAGGAACGTATCGCCCGGTTTGAGAACAGCGAAGAATACCGCCATATTTGCCTGTGCGCCCGAGTGTGGCTGCACGTTGGCATACTCGGCACCATAGAGTTGGCACACGCGCTCAATTGCAAGCGACTCAACCTTGTCAACCACCTCGCAACCACCATAATAGCGCGCAGCAGGGTAGCCCTCTGCGTATTTGTTGGTAAGTACCGAACCCATAGCAGCAAGCACGTTGTCGCTAACAAAGTTCTCGGATGCGATTAACTCGATACCTCTCATTTGACGGCTGCGCTCATCAGCAATCAAATCGAACAATTGTGAATCATTTTTCATATCAATATCAATAGTTTGTATTATTTTAATCGTTTAATAGTCCAAAGATAGCGCATTTTTCAAATAAATTGGCTATCTTTGAAAGGATTATATTAACATTTTATTACAAATTCTTTTTTACGATGAAACTTCTTGAAGGCAAAGTGGCACTGATTTCTGGTGCAGGAAGAGGTATCGGCAAAGCTGTTGCATTGCGATTTGCAGAGAATGGCGCAGATGTAGCGTTTACCGATTTAGAGTTGAACGATGCGGTTTTATCCACCGTTGCCGAGTTGGAACAATATGGTGTCAAGGTCAAGGCATACGCCTCAAATGCAGCGGATTTCGAGCAGACACATAAAGTAGTGGATGAGGTTATTGCCGACTTCGGTCGTATCGATATTTTGGTCAATAATGCAGGCATTACGAAGGATGGTCTGATGATGCGTATGGGCGAAGCGCAGTGGGATGCCGTAATCAACGTAAACCTCAAATCGGCATTCAACTTTATCCATGCAGTTACCCCGATTATGGCTCGCCAACGCGGTGGTTCGATTATCAATATGTCGTCGGTCGTAGGCGTCAGCGGTAATGCCGGACAGTGCAACTATTCGGCATCGAAAGCCGGCATGATTGGCCTTGCTAAGTCTATCGCCAAAGAGATGGGGCCTCGCGGCATTCGTGCCAACTGCATCGCCCCGGGATTTATCATTACAGAGATGACCAACGCTCTCTCGGAGGAGGTGCGCGAGCAGTGGAGTAAGGCGATCCCTCTACGTCGAGGCGGCACGCCGGAGGATGTTGCCAACGTGGCTCTCTTCCTCGCTTCCGATCTGTCTGGCTACGTAAGCGGTCAGGTTATCCACTGCTGTGGCGGTATGAATATGTAGCACACGTGCGCGAGTGGAGTGTGCGAAACAATAACGAAGCACGCAACTAAAAACCCCAAGCAACATGAGACGGTTTGTCATTATTTTATCGCTGATACTGTCCGCGCAATGGACATCAGCACAAAATTTTTACAACACACCATCCGATGCACGAGCAACGGCTATGGGCGGTGTGTCGATGGCCGTAACGGGCGATGCGTATGCAACGTCCGCAAACCCATCGGCTGCTCTGTTTGGCCGCAAAACCATTCAGGCGGCATTCGGCTACACCAAATTTTCGGGCGAGCCGATGCGTCATAACCGAATGATGTCGTTCGGCGTTTATGGCAAAGTGGAAAACCGCCACCTTTTCGCCGCCGGAGGCAATTTCGGCATTGAACCGATTTTGGAGTATTCGGGCAAACGACCGGGTGTGCAACGCTATGAGGTGGCATACGGCTACAAAGCAACCGAGCGTTTTGCGTTTGCTGTAACGGCGAGATACGTACGAACATACGGACACTATCGTGGCGGATGCATAATTTGGGACTTCAATACCGGAGGTATCGACTTTTCGGTAACGGGACAGTTGCCGACCAAAATTCTCGACGGTGCTGCGGTCGCAACACTCGGTGCCAAATTAACCGGATGTTTAGGAGGGATGCCTGAATATGACATATACATATTCGGAGCATCGGTCGGCGGCGGACTCGTAATGCCGTTTACAGACAGCCACTCATTGGAAATCGGCGTGGATGCCAAATATGGTTGGGCGGGCGATTGTGGACATATGGTGTATGGAGGTATAGGAGCCGAATATACGCTGATGCAATTGCTCTATTTTCGCATCGGAGGAAATATCACGCACTATACCGACCCGTATGTGGATTATCGCACGATTGGCTACGGCACAATCGGTGTTGGCGTACGCTTTTTCCACCTGCAATTGGATGTTTCCTATTCGGCGGGGCGTCGCAATGCTCCAATGGCTAATATGTTCCAATTCAGCGTAGGACTCGATTTTTAGCCTAATTTCACAGCACAACAACAAAAACGAGCGCAACCCGTGTTGGGAAGGTTGCGCTCGTTTTCTTTTGGTGTGAAGAGTTACTCCACAGGAAATGCCACAGGACGAACAAGCTCCTGAGTAAACATTTCGCCCGATGGGGTAGAGAATGTGATGGTCAGCGTTGCATCCGATGTAGTACACTTCGCACGGAACATATTTGCCGAAACCGAGAGACGATTTGTCTTGCTACTCTCTTTCTTTGTTGTCTTTGCCGCCGGGGCGAATACCACCTTTGCTGCTAACGGATCGCTATCCTTAACACGCTCAACAGTGAGCGGTGTTCCATTTTCGGAAATAGTAAGCGAGCAACCCTGCTCCCAAGCCCAACAATTTACATAGACGTAATCGGCATACGCAGCATCGGAATAATCCTTCTGTTTGCGCTGCAACGTGCACAACTTTTGCAAAAGTTCATCATCTTTGTAAATACCGCTCACTACATTCATGTCGTATGCACGGAATGGGATATTACTACCGCCGACAACTTCTGTGTTGCACCATAAATTCAAGCACTTATCGCCATCAAATACAACTTTGCGAAAACCTGCCGCACCACCATCTTCGCCAATGTTCATACCACACTTATTCGGCGTCTTCCACAAATCGCCACCGACCGATGTGATATTATACTCGACAATATTTGGATACTGTTCATGCACGAACGACGAAGTACGATGGGAGTGGCCAGAGAAGATACGCACCTGCTTAAAATCTTTGAGCAGTTCAACCAAACGCTTGTCACTTCCCTTCGTCAAGCCCGAAATAACTCGACCTTCGCCATCGTACGTATGTAACGGTGCGTGCATACAGACGATAATAGGAGTCGTTTTATTGGTAATGTACGACAAATCGCGCTCCAACCAAGCAAGTTGTACGTCGTCAATACACAGATCGTAGTTACGCGAGCCGACTACTCCCTCGTGCTGTTTCTGATTCGGCTTCACCTCGTTTTTATAGACGATATTATCAAGCACAACGATATGTGTTCTACCTACATTCATAGAGTAGTAGGTCGGACCGAAGACCTTACGATAGCGTTTTGCACCATTGAAGTCGGCTGCCGCATCAGGGATTGTCGAAGGATCGTTATCGTGGTTACCCATTACGCCAAACACCGGCATCGGGAAACCCTGCTCCTTCAAGTACGAAGGTACACGCTCGATATCGAAGCCGGTTTCGTACCAAAAGCGATCCCAGGTGATATCGCCCAAAATAAAGGCATACGAAGGAATATCACCACTCTCCTCGGCTGCACTCTTTACGGCAGGCATAACCAGCTGCTCAAAATGGCGCAAATCTTCAATCTTCGGATTATTGCAGAAATGTGTGTCGGAGAGCATCAGCAACGAGAATTTCGAATCACTCACGCGCTCCAACTCAAAGTCGTGGCGCTCCTGCACTTTTGGCTCGTATTGCACATGGCGCCAATAGTTTAGGCGTACATCACCATTTGACACAGCCCGAAAACCGTATGGAGTCGAGATAAATACGGTACTGCATGGCTTTTTCGATTTCAAACGATAAATGCCTTGCGCGTCCGTTATTGTCGTCTGTTCTCCGTCAGATACCACAACGCCAGACATCGGCAGATCGCCACAATAGACAACTCCAACCAACGTTGCACTCTTCGGCGCCTTAATACGCTTGATTTTGTCTGGATAAGCAGCGTTGGCTGTCAAAACGACAGCAAGCAACGCGACCAACGATAAAAATTTCTTCATATCAACTTATTCAGTTTTTGGGATTCTCATCATGTAGGCTACTCCTCTGCAAAATATTTATAAAAATAAGGTATGGTTTCAATGCCGCGAGCAAATTGGTCGAGCCCGTAACTCTCATTTGGCGAGTGTATAGCATCCTTTGACAAACCAAATCCAAGCAAGATGGACTTCACGCCGAGCTCTTGCTCGAAACAACTAATAACACCAATCGAACCACCCGAATAAACCGGCACAGGCTCTTTGCCGAACGTTGCTTTAACAGCCTTTGCGGCCGCCTTATATGCCGGCAAATCGGTAGGGGAGACGTATGGTGTACCGCCATGAGTAGGGCGCACCTCCACCTTTACACCCTTTGGAGCCAAACTCTTGAAGTAAGACGAGAAGAGTGATGTAATCTTTTTGTTGTTCTGATACGGAACCAAACGCATCGTTATCTTTGCCGAAGCCACAGCCGGAATGATAGTCTTCGAGCCCTCGCCCGTATAGCCACTCCACATACCGTTAATTTCGAACGTCGGGCGAACACCCGTACGCTCCAATGTGGTATATCCCTCCTCACCGGCAACAGCGCCTACACCGATTGCTTGCTTGTAGCGACGCGTACAAAACGGAACACGATTAAGTGCCTTACGCTCAGCTGTCGACAACTCGCGAACATCGTCATAGAAGCCCGGAATTGTGATATGACCATTCTCGTCAATCATCTGCGAAAGCATCTTTGAGAGTACCATAGCAGGGTTATGTACCGCGCCACCATAGATTCCCGAATGCAAATCTGCCGCTGCGCCATAAACCGAGACTTCAACACCTGCCAAACCACGCAGACCGCAGGTAATCGACGGAGTATCCCAAGCGAGCATAGAGGTATCGGATACTAAAATCACATCCGCTTTAAGCATCTTCTTATGCGTTGCGCAGAATTTGCTGATTTGTGTCGAGCCACTCTCCTCCTCGCCTTCGAGCAGGAATTTCACATTGCATGGGAGCGTGTTAGTTGCACACATTGCCTCAAAAGCCTTAATATGCATAAACGACTGACCTTTGTCGTCATCCGCACCTCGTCCCCAAATGCGGCCATCTTTGATGACCGGCTCAAATGGCTCGGTTGTCCACTCAGCAAGTGGTTCCGGCGGCATAACATCGTAGTGACCATACACCAAAACCGTTTTTGCCTTTGGCGAAACAATCTTTTCTGCATATACAATCGGAGCGCCGTCAGTCGCAATAACCTCCGCGCTATCGGCTCCGGCCTTCACGATTGCAGCAGCCAAGTGCTCGGCACAACGCTGACGCTCGCCGGCGTATTCGCTCACCGAACTGATTGACGGAATGCGCAGAACGTCGAACAATTCATCGACGAAACGAGCCATATTGGAGTCAATATAATTCTTAACATTTTCCATAGTTTTATAATTTTAAGTGTTCACTGTTTACAAGTTGCAAATCTGCTTAATTTCGGCGATAAACTTTTGTGCTAAACCATCAGCCAACTGCATTGATTTTGCTTCTGTATATATACGGATAATCGGCTCTGTATTCGACTTGCGCAAGTGTACCCAACTATCTGCAAAATCAATCTTTACACCATCTATATCATTTATTTGTTCATCTGCGTATTTCTGTTTGATTTCAACCAACACTTTATCTACATCGATGGCCGGAGTAAGTTCTATTTTATTCTTCGAAGCGAAGTAAGCAGGGTAGGTGCGACGTAATTCGGTCATGGTCAGATTACGCTTTGCCAAATAAGTAAGGAACAGGGCCGTTCCCACCAACGCATCGCGACCATAATGCAACTCCGGATATATCACTCCGCCGTTACCTTCGCCACCTATAACGGCTCCGACTTCCTTCATCTTTGCTACAACGTTTACTTCACCTACGGCCGACGCCGAATAGGTTGCGCCATACGCCTCTGTTACATCACGCAACGCGCGCGATGAACTTAAATTAGATACCGTATTACCCACACTCTGCGACAACACATAATCAGCAACGGCAACCAACGTATATTCCTCGACAAACATCGAGCCATCCTCGCAAACAAAGGCCAAACGGTCAACATCCGGATCGACAACGATGCCTAAATCAGCCTTCTCTCGCACGACAACCTCCGAAATTTCGGTCAGATTTTGAGGCAGCGGCTCCGGATTGTGGGCAAACAGACCTGTCGGCTCGCAATTTACCTTCACAACTTCGCAACCCAACTCCTCCAACAGAGCCGGAATTACCACGCCACCAATGGAATTCACCGCATCAACAACAACCTTGAATCGGCGCGAGCGAACGCCCTCTACATCCACCAATTTCAGACCAAGAACCTGCTTTATATGAGTAAGGTTAAAGTCTTCTCGTAAAACAACTTTACCTATCGAATCAACATTAGGGAATTCAAACGACTCATCCTCCGCCAAAGCCAACACGCGCTTACCTTCGGCATCGTTCAAAAATTCGCCCTTTTCGTTCAGTAGTTTCAAAGCATTCCACTGTTTCGGATTATGCGAAGCGGTAATGATAATACCACCATCCGCCTTGTGCGTAATAACCGCCATCTCCGTACCCGGAGTCGTACATAGGCCTACGTTTATCACATCAACACCACAACCGAGCAGAGTTCCCTCAATGATGTCGCCAACCATCTCGCCCGAAACACGAGCATCGCGCCCCAGGACGATACGCATACGCTTACCATCACATTTCTCCTGCATGAAGCGAGCATAAGCAACCGTAAATTTCACAATATCGATTGGCGTAAGATTTTCACCCGTTCCGCCACCGATAGTTCCCCTAATTCCCGAAATCGATTTTATAAGTGTCATAATTGTATGTTTTTGTTGCAGTTTTTTATTTTTAATAAAAAAGTTTTGCATTTTCTTTGAAATACGATGTAAATATATTACTTTTATGCCAATTATCCAATTTTTAGAACTTATACTATTGATTGACGACTATGGAAAACAAGAGAGTAATCCCCGCATCGGAGCTGATTATCAACGAGGACGGCTCGATATTTCACTTGCATTTGAAGCCAGAACAGTTAGCTGATATCGTTATTTTGGTCGGCGACCCCGGCAGAGTTGCATTGGTCGCGTCGTTTTTCGACACCAAGGAGTGCGAGGTATCAAGTCGCGAATTTAACACCGTAACGGGAACATATAAAGGCAAGCGCATGACCGTTCTTTCGACGGGCATCGGTACGGATAATATAGATATTTGCGTAACCGAGTTGGACGCATTGGCCAACATCGATTTTGAAACGCGTCAGGTAAAAGACGAATTCCGCCAATTGACGCTCCTTCGCCTCGGCACATCAGGCGCATTGCAACCTGATATAAAGGTGGGCGAACAGGTCTTTTCACGCACTTCGGTTGGCTTTGATGGTCTGCTTAACTACTATGCGGGTCGCAACGAGGTGTGTGATTTAGGCATCGAGCAGAGTTTTATGAAACATGTCGGATGGAACGAGTTGCTGACAAAACCATATTTCATCGATGCAGACAAAGTTCTCTTCGAGCACTTCAAGGATGTTACACGAGAGGGTATTACAATTGCCGCACCGGGCTTCTACGCGCCACAAGGTCGTTGGGTACGCCTGCAACCGCAAGATATCCATTTGAATGAAAAAATCGAGAGTTTCGAGTATAACGGTCGCCGCATAACCAACTTCGAGATGGAGTCATCGGCATTGGCTGGCCTGGCTGCTCTGATGGGCCACCGCGCCGCAACCGTGTGTACGATTATTGCACAGCGTGTTGCGCTTGACGCCTGCACAGACTACAAACCGTTCGTACGCCAGATGATTGCAATGGCCCTCGACAAGCTCGCAACATTGTAAAAATAAAACAAACAAAAAAAATAAAACAGAAAGACAATTATGAAATTTACAGTATCAAGTTCCGCTCTGTTGTCGCTTTTGGCAACGACGGGTAAGGTAATCAACAGCAAGAACACACTTCCGATTCTCGACTACTTTCTCATGGAGTTGAAGGATGGCGAATTGAAGGTAACCACTTCCGACCTCGAAACCACTTTGGTTGGCCGTTTGAAGGTCGACAACGTAGAGCGAGAGGGTATGGTTGCTGCGCCAGCCAAACTTATGCTTGACGTTTTGAAGGAGTGCTCGGAGATGCCTCTCGTATTGGATGTAAACGATGCAAACTGGGAGATTAAGATTTCGTGGCGCAGCGGTGGTTCGTCGGTTCCGGGAGCAAACCCAATCAGCTATCCGACTATCCAAAGCATTTCGGACGAGAAGAACGACGTGACGCTCGATGTTGATACACTCGTAAACGGTATCAACAAGACCATCTTTGCTACGGCCGACGATGAGTTGCGTCCAGTTATGAATGGCGTATATTTCAATCTCGACAACAGTGGTATCACCTGCGTTGCTACGGATGCCCACAAGCTTGTGAAGTTCACAACCGAGCTCGAAGGTGGTGCAGTTGCTTCATTCATTCTGCCAAAGAAGCCGGCAAACCTCTTGAAGACCATGTTGCTCAAAGAGGATGGTGAAATTAAGATGAGTTTCGATAAGAACAATGCAATGTTCACGTTGGAGCACAGCACGCTTATCTGCCGTCTTATTGAGGGCAACTATCCGAACTACAACGCCGTTATTCCTGCCGCTAACCCAAACAAGATGCTCATCGACCGCATCGAACTCGTAAACGGCATCAAGCGTGTTGCAGTTTGCGCCAACCCGACGACAAACCTTATCCGCATGGATATCGCAGATAACAAGGTGACGCTGACGGCACAGGACCTTGACTTCTATGTTTCGGCAAACGAATCGCTCTCATGTAGCTATGAAGGTGAGCCGATTACCATTGGTTTCAAATCGACCTTCCTTGTAGAGATTCTTTCGAACATCGAAACTCCGACCGTATTGGTAGAGTTGGCCGACTCAACTCGTGCAGGTGTATTCAAGCCTGTTTACGATGATAAACAGTCGAGCAGTACGCTGATGCTCCTTATGCCGATGATGATTAACGCATAATCGGATACAAGGATAAGAGTATGGAATTAAAACTTACACGTCCGATAATCTTCTTCGATTTGGAGACAACGGGTGTGGACACTTCGCGTGACCGCATCGTCGAGATTTCATTGGTAAAGGTTATGCCGGACGGCGAGACGATTATCAAAACCCGCAAAATCAATCCAACCATTCCAATTCCGAAGGAGGCGACGGAGATTCACCACATAACGGATGACGACGTGCGCGACCAGCCGACTTTCAGGCAGGTCGCCAAGTCGCTCAAAGAGTTTATGGAGGGATGTGACTTTGGCGGCTTTAATTCCAACCGCTTTGACCTTCCGGTTTTGGTCGAGGAGTTTATGCGTGCTGGTGTGGATGTCGATTTTCGCAATCGTCGCTACATTGACGTACAAAATATCTTCCACAAAAAGGAGGAGCGTACGCTTGTTGCCGCATATCGATTCTACTGCGACAAGGATTTGGAGGCAGCGCATAGTGCCGAAGCCGACACGTTGGCAACATACGAGGTGCTGAAAGCACAGTTGGATAAGTATCCCGACTTGGAGAACGATGTGGAGGCGTTGGCAAAATTTTCGTCACGTGGCGAGAGTGCCGACTTTGCCGGCCGTATCGGCTACAACGATAAAGGAGAAGAGATTTTTACGTTTGGCAAGTACAAAGGCCAAACGGTTGAGAAAGTATTTGCCGCAGAGCCTGGATATTACGATTGGATGATGAACGGAGATTTTCCGCAATACACCAAGAAGGTCATTACGGAGATTCGATTACGAGCAAAGAAGTTCTAACTTACACGAATGAATAGAGACATACGCAAAACGGCGTTGGTCGCATTGTGTACCCTGGTTTTGGGGTGCGGCCAGATGTTTGCACAACAGCAAAATCAGGAGCAGATTGTCTATATAGACGGTGTGCGATATGTGGTACATACGGTTGTCAAGGATGAGACATTGTATGGGCTTTCGAAGAGTTACGGCGTTTCGATGGAGGATATAACGTCGAGTAACCCCATACTTGCCGATGGCTTAAAGATTGGTCAGACTATAAAGATTCCGCACACCGAACAGGACGCTAAGCACCACAAACGCTCCAAGCGCGACTATACGACACACGTCGTAAAGCGTGGTGATACGCTCTATTCCATATCACGCAAATACTCCATTTCGGTTGATGCGTTATTGGCGGATAACAAGGATGTCGATCAGGCACATCTTGCTATCGGCTCGGTGCTTTACATCCGTCGTAGCGAAATCGGCCAAACCGACGAAGCGGAGAGTCGTCAAGAGATTATCAAGCACAGCGAGGCAATGAACAGCGTTGCCAATGCAGATTACGCATACCACGTTGTCCACGCAGGAGAAGATGCCGACAACATTGCGCAGCGTTTCGCAACAACCGTCGAGGAGTTGCTTTCGCTCAACACGATGGCCAACAAAGATGATGTGCGCGAGGGATTGATAATCAAAGTACCAAACTTGCCGGTCGAGCAACTTGCCGCACAGGAAAGCATTGATATCGGTGCAACTTCAACAGCCAATTTCCGCACACTTGCGCCAAACGAAACAGCGAACGTTGCACTGATGTTGCCAATCGGCAAAGAGGGCAAACCGGTGCAAAACTATGTCGATTTTTATCAGGGATTTCTGCTCGGAGCCGACTATATTCGCAAGGCGGGATACTCGTCAGACATTTCGCTCTACAACACAAAGACGGATAATGCAGATTGCATAAAGAGTTTTATCGAAGGCGACGAACATATTACGACGGCGGACCTGATTGTCGGTCCAATCTACGAGAATGATCTTATTCCGGTGGCCAACTTTGCGGAGCGCAGGCCAATGCCAACCGAAACATCCGAGGTGCAATATCGTGCCATACCGGTTGTTTCGCCTCTTGCTAACCTGACACATATCGAAAGCGACGTCGTATTTCAAATGTCGCCGGTCGTTGGCACGAAGTACAACAAAGTACGTACGCTTTTCGACGGCAGCAAACGTGTTGTATTTATCACATCAGAGACTACGGATGAGGATTTTGCCGGCGAGGTTCGCGAGGTGCTCGGCACTACGCCATACTCAACGCATCACTACATCTACGAACATCCATCCATTATCGAGAAACGCATGAAAGCTCGCGAAGCGGGAGCCATTGTTCCCGATTCACCAAGCGACCTTTCTCCGTTGTTGGATTGTGACCAGGAGACAGTGTTTGTAATCCTCGCAGCAAGTGAGACCGAGGTGGACAGAATCCTCGCTGCATTGGCTTCGGCCAAAATTTCGATGAGCGCACGATCTCAACGCACTGCACCGTTTGTGGTTTTTGGTAACAGCAAGTGGAATCGTTACCGCAATATCGACCGTTCGCTCTTCTTTTCGAACAATATCGTGATGCTCTCAACCTACCACGTTGACCAAAGCAATCCTGCTATCCGCAACTTTATCGGCAAATACGTTAAGGCTTTTGGCACGCTGCCGTCGCTATACAGCTATCGCGGATACGATGCTGCGGTGATATTCATACGTTCGCTCTATTCAGGAATGGAGGATGTCGGCACGGGCAAGACTTGTGTTCCGCTACAAACGCCATATAAGTTTGAACTCTTTCATGGCGACGCGACACGATTGCGCGCAAACCAGGAGTGGGTGAGAGTGAACTACAACAATAATTTCACAATAACAACCGAATAAGATGTCCACATTTCCCACTAACATACCCGAAAAAACCATTGAACGCCTAAGCGAATACCGACGCACGTTGCTATCTTGTCACCGTCAGGGTATTACGCACGTTTTTTCGCATGTATTAGCAGGTATTCATGGCATTACGGCCGTACAAGTACGTCGCGACCTGATGCTTATAGGCTTTTCAAGCGACACAAAGAAAGGTTATGATGTAAAGGTGCTGGTTGATTTTATTAACAACATCCTTTACAGTAAGAACAACATGAATATCGCCATAATCGGAATGGGTCACCTCGGTCAGGCGATTACAAAATACTTCAACAGCAAGCAACTCAAACTGCGCATTACGGCAGCATTCGATATCGACCCTCAGAAAGTGGGGCATACGATAGATGAAATTCCTTGCTATCACATGTCCGATTTTGAGGAGGTTGTTTCGAATAACGACATCAGTATCGTTGTGGTATCGTTGCCGACAAAGGCTGCAACCGAATTGGTCGTACCGATTGTAAACGCAGGTATTAAGGGCGTGCTCAACTTTACGTCCGCACCTCTCAATTTCCCGCAAGGCATCGTTGTCGAGAACTACGACATCACAACTATTCTCGAAAAGGTTGCCTACTTTGTCAAGGCCAACGAGGAGAATAACAACAATCAGTAGCGCGATGAAAATTATCTACGGCTTTGAGACGATTCCGGCAATGCGCCACCCTGTTGCAACAGTAGGGTCGTATGATGGCGTACATCGAGGCCATCAAGCGCTTATCGGCGAAGTTGTCCGGCGCGCCGCAACCGTTGGAGGTGAAGCATTAGTGCTCACGTTCGAGCCACATCCGCGCATAACGCTGCAACAGTGCGAAAACTTTTATTTGCTCTCCTCGATTGAGGAGAAGGCGGCACTATTGGAACGTTATGGAGTAGATTATATGGTCGTTATTCCATTCGATACAACATTTAGCCGACTCTCTCACGAGGAGTTTATTGGCGACTATATAATCGGACGACTCGGCATCAAAGAACTTGTTGTCGGCTACAATCATCGCTTCGGACATAACAAGAGTGGCAACTACAACTATCTCGCAACGAAAGAGGGCGAATTGCGAGTGACCGAAATCGGCCAACATACGGTCGATGACGACAAAGTCAGTTCAACCGTCATTCGAGAGGTCATCGCAAATGGCGACATGGCACAAGCCGAGCGGCTATCGGGTCATCCTTATATTATAATAGGTATGGCGGACGACGGTGGAAAGTTATTAATCGACCGCTACAAACTTCTTCCGCCCACAGGCATATACAACGCGACGGTAAACGGCGTCCGCGCATCAATCGAAATCATGCCCGACGGCAAGATTCTCACTTGCGCAAAGGCGCAAAAAAACATTATCGAACTATGATTTCTTCGGATGTTAAATACAGAGTCATTTATCGAGACACCGATAAAATGGGTGTAGTCTATCATGCAAACTATATCGTCTTTTACGAGATTGCACGCAATGAAATGTTTCGCAATTTAGGCATTCCGTACTCCGAATTGGAGAAAATGGGAATTGTGACGCCAATTGTGGAGATTGAATCAAAATACAAGGCACCGGCATACTACGACGATTTACTTACAATTCGAGCAACTATCAAGGAGTTGCCGGCTGCAAAGATTGATGTAGAGTATGAGGTCTTCAACGAAGAGGGCCGATTGTTGAATGTAGGAAGGACACGTCTCGGATATGTTAATATGGAGCGTATGCGTCCGTGCCGTGCGCCCCAAGAACTGATTGAGCGTTTGAGTCAGTATTTTTAATCCGACAAATGTGTAGCAATGAGTCAACAACAACCTTCACACGTGCATAGAATCAACTCTTTTCGTCGAACCTTGGGGTTTGCGTTCAGCGTTATCTTATATTTTACGTGGAATGCAACGGTAACAAAGAGTGCGGAGTGGAGTAGCATTGTCCTCTGCGCGAATGATCTTATCAAGTGTCTGCCGGTTGCCGCGCTAGGCATTGCCACATGGTGCACAACCGGGTCGGTACGTTGGATCCCTGCGGCACTTATCTTCTCGGCCTTTGGTGATTTGGCAGGCGAACATCGGGAGTTTCTCCTTCAAATCGCAATGTTTGCCATAGCACATATCGCATACAGCATTCACTTTTTGAAACGAGCCGCCATCGACAAGACTGCAATTGCGCTGCTTGTCGCACTATGCATTGCCGTCGTTATGCTTGGCATCTTCATTATCAGCCATATAAAGAATACAACAGAGATGGTTGCCTGCGGTTCGTATATTGTTATCATCGCGCTGATG
This sequence comes from Alistipes sp., assembly GCA_017654125.1. GTDB lineage: Bacteria > Bacteroidota > Bacteroidia > Bacteroidales > Rikenellaceae > Alistipes. The sequence goes on from JAFNYX010000011.1 coordinate 15,868, forward strand.
GCTGGCTCGGCCATTGTGTGCCGGTCGGCATATCGCGTATGGAATATTATAGCCGCTACGCTCTTTATATTCTCGGATTCGTGCATCGCAATCAACCGTTTTGTCGAGCATATACCTCATGCCGGCTTGCTGATTATGAGTACCTATTTCGCCGCACAATATATCTTTGCAACTGTATATTTGGCAGAGCATAACACTCAAACCGCAAACAAATAACTTCTCGACACGGAAGGAAAACGGATGGCTGTGCCATCCGTTTTGTCATATCTACGCCCTTCGAATATGACACTTTGGCAGACCGCTACATAAAAACGACGGTTGGCATACACTTTGATTTATCTTTTGCTGTAACCATAACAGAAAAACAATTAAAAATACAACAATATGAAAAACGGCAAAATTGGGGTAACAACCGAAAACATCTTCCCGGTAATTAAGAAATTCCTATACTCCGACCACGAAATCTTTCTGCGCGAGTTGGTGTCGAACGCTGTCGATGCTACACAAAAACTCAAAACACTTGCCTCGACCGGCGTTTTTGCAGGCGAACTCGGCAATACCAACATCGACATCAAGGTCGATCACACAGCAAAAACACTCACTGTAACCGACCACGGTATCGGTATGACAGCCGAGGAGGTGGATAAATACATCAATCAGATTGCATTCTCGGGAGCCGAGGAGTTTTTGGCGAAGTATCAGAACCAGGCCATTATCGGACATTTTGGCTTAGGTTTCTACTCTGCGTTTATGGTATCGGACAAGGTTGAAATCTTCTCGCAATCGTATCAAGAGGGTGCAAAAGCCGTGCATTGGAGTTGCACCGGCTCGCCAGAGTATGAAATGGAGGAACTCACGGAGCAGCGCGAACGCGGAACAAGCATCGTTCTGCATCTTTCGGAAGATTGCGCCGAGTATAGCGAGGAGTCGAAAGTGGGCGAATTGTTGAAAAAATATTGCCACTTCCTTCCTATTCCGATTGTGTTCGGCAAGGTAAAGGAGTGGAAAGACGGCAAATATGTCGATACCGAAAAGGATAACATAATCAACAATATCGAACCGCTTTGGACTCGTAAGCCTAACGATATTACAGAGCAACAGTACAAAGATTTCTATCAGGAGCTCTACCCGATGAGCGACGAGCCTCTGTTCTATATTCACCTGAATATCGACTATCCGTTCAACTTGACCGGTATTCTCTATTTCCCGAAGATTCACAACAATTTCGAGATTCAGAAGAACAAAATTCAGCTCTACTGCAACCAAGTATTCGTTACCGACCAAGTGGAGGGCATCGTACCTGAGTATCTGACATTGTTGCACGGCGTAATCGATTCGCCGGATATTCCGCTCAACGTATCGCGCTCATACCTGCAAAGCGACTCAAATGTCAAGAAAATTTCCGGCTATATCACGCGCAAAGTTGCCGAGCGATTGAATGAGCTCTTTACGACAATGCGCCCGGAGTATGAGCAGAAGTGGGACGACCTGAAAATCTTTATTCAGTACGGCATTCTGACCGACGAAAAGTTCGCCGAAAAGACTGCTTCGTCGTGTATGCTATGGAAAAACACCGACGGCAAGTATTTCACTCCGGAGGAGTACACTTCTCTTGTAAAGGAGAATCAGACCGACAAAAACAATACGCTCATCATGCTCTACGTCGATGATTCAGTGGCAAAGCACTCGTTCCTCGAAGCGGCCAAATCGAAGGGTTACGACGTTTTAGAGATGAACGGACAACTCGACAGCCATTATATAAATTGGTACGAGTCGAAGAACGAGGGGGTTCGCTTTGTTCGCGTGGATAGCGACATCATCGAAAAACTTATCCAAAAGCGCGACGAACGCAAGATGTCGCTCTCGGAGCATCAGCAGGAGTTAATGCGCCCGGTATTCGAGAGTCAAATGCCGGAGGACGAGAAGATCAACTACAATATCGCCTTTGAGCCAATGTCGGCCGATGAGGCGCCAATTGTCATCACGCAGGATGAGTTTATGCGCCGAATGAAAGATATGGCGAAGATGAGCGGTGGCAGCATGAGCCAATTCTACGGACAGATGCCAGACAACTTCACCATTACCATAAATGGCAATCATCCGATTATCATCGACATTCTCTCGGATATTGAACGTGCATACGGCGACAAATTGAAGAGCATAACCAAGAAGATTGATGCGGCCGTAGCCGAAGAGAATCGCTTTGAAGAACTTGTAAAAGACAAAAAGGAGGAGGAGCTCTCGGCTGAGGAGAAGACAATGCGTACCGAACTTTCGGAGAAGGTTGTCTTGCTGCGCGATGAGCGCAACTCGCGTCTGCGCGAAATTGGCAAGGAGAATACGCTCGTGCGCCAGATTATCGACCTTGCACTGCTCTCGAACGGAATGCTCAAAGGCAAGAACCTTTCGGACTTTATTCAACGCTCTATTTCGCTTATCGAAAGCGACCGCAAGTGATCGGCACAACATATAAATTTGCATCAAAAGGTTGTTGGCATTTTGTCCGACAACCTTTTTTACGTATATTTGTGATAAATATATTTTTAAGCAATAATGAGTTTGAATAAAACAAATATACGATACGCGCCAGCAATATTATTTGTGATTACTTTTGTAGGATGGGTAGGTGTAGAAGCATTGGGTCCCATCTTATGCAATATTGGAAATGATTTCGGCATTACCGACATGGTAAAAATAATCTGCCGAGCATCATTCTATACCACATTGATTATGTTGATCTTGTCTATCTTTTGGCGTAAAACATATTTGGTAGCCATTATTACCTCCACCATATATGGGGCATTTGCATATGCTAATTTATTATATTTTCGGTCATTTAATCAATATTTTCCGCTTAACTTACTCACCGAATTCCAACAATTGGAAGGATTGGGCACAAGCATATTTTCATTAATACGATGGGCGGATATATTATTTATTTTTGCTACGATTATTCCGATTATCACATACCGTTATTTACGCCCTTACATACACAACTTCTCAATCCGTAATCATTTAATTGCACTATTGGCAATCTGCTTCATGACGGCGATTCCGTCAATTGGGACAAGCAAGTTGTTACACATTGGCGAATTGCACAAATCTGTAAATTGGATTATCGCATGCGAGCCGACTCGTGCATACAAGGTCTATGGACTAATGCCTATTATTGCTTATCAAACAACAAACACCAACAACAAGTCATTAATTCTAAACGACGATGAACGCGATGTAATCGCTTGCCAAATTAAAGAGAAGTGTGCAGATTTCCTAAATATGCAACCATACAGCATTTATCAAAAACAGAATCTCGTTTTAATGTTGATGGAATCACTAAACACCTCGTGCATAATGCCAGACGTTATGCCAACGCTATCCTCACTATGCAGCCAAGCCACAACACTATATTGCCCACAAGTTACGCAAATGACACAAGGTGCGATGTCAATCGGTGGACAACTGACAGTCTTGTCCGGATTAAACGGATTGCGAACATCGGTATTTACAACAGACTATCCACACAA
>JAFNYX010000068.1 GCA_017654125.1 Alistipes sp.
CGCTTTTTTGTTGTTGCTAAACGAGTTAAGCCAACCCTCCCCACAAACAAGTTTGCGTGTGGCGGTACTAAAAAACAAAAAGATGTCGAAATATTCGACATCTCCTTGCTTCGTTTCAAACTTTGGGTGGAAGATGGGATTCGAACCCACGACCTTAGGAACCACAATCCTCTACTCTAACCAGCTGAGCTACATCCACCATTTAGACCCATCAGCGACAAACGCTTCCGAATCGGTGTGCAAATGTAATACAGATTTTTGTCTCTGCCAAACTTTTTGCCCTTTTTTTTGTATCAAACACCACTTTTGACCTGTTTCCTGGTGTCGGAGGAGCGTAAATTGGTGCGTCAAATATTACATTTTTTCAAAAACTCTTGACAAACGAGTTCAATTTTTGTATATTTGCGTTGCAAATCTTTTTATGTGCGCTACGTTTGGATCTTGTGTGTGCGTGAGAATCACAATTATTTGCGACAAGTTGATATAATGCGTTGTGGGGTGTGTGTCGGCATTGCGGGTATGTCGTCGTGATACATTCCATTTTTGACTATTCGTAATCGCGAAGAGAAAAATGCTTGCAATAAAGTTCAATAATTTATAAAAATGTATTATGACAAAATTTCTATTATTCTATGCCGCTATAACGACGGCTCTTATTGCCGTAGTCGGCACTCCGCTTTTGCGCGAAAATCAGCGCTTACAACAGAATCAGGATGCGCTCACCGATAGCGTTACATACTACCGCACGCAGGCCGACGAGGCTGCGGCATCGGTACAGGTGTTACGTTTGCGCTGTGGTGAGTTTGAACGCGCTCGGGCGGCTGATGTGGAACGCATAAAGTCGCTTGGGTTACGTCTGCGGCGTTTGGAATCGGTGGCACAATCGGCCGTCGAGACCGATGTTTCGATGCGTGCTGTGGTGCGCGATACGGTTATTGTATGCGATACGGTGTTTCGGCCTGTGTTGCAATGGCGGTCGGCGCGCGGTGTGCGAGTAGGGGTGGATACGATTCCGGTGCGTGATACTGTCGGTGTGTTCCGATGGAGGGACAGCTGGGTGAGTATTGAAGGGCGTATTGATGACGGCGCGGTTGATTGTCGTGTGCGGAGCATTGATACACTGCATCAGGTAGTGCATCGTGTACCACGTCGCTTTTTGGGTATTCCCTGCGGGGTGAAGTGTCTGCGTCAGGAGATTATCTCGTCGAATCCGCACTCGCGGATTGTGTATAGCGAGTATATAATGCTCGAACGCCGTCTGCGTCGCCCGTAGTCCCAGGCTTCGTATAAAAATAGCGCTCGCATCTCAAAAGTCGAGGTGCGAGCGCTTCTGTTTTCTTTGGTTTGAATTATTTGCTTGTCTGTGTTCGACCGGCTGTCGAGTCATACTGACGAATGCAACGTACGGGAGCAGCAAAGTTGCTGGCTGCACCTAATCCCGAGTGATGGCCGCTTGCATCGGTCTCCATGGCAGGGGTGCCAAGGCCGAGAACGACCGCACCGATAGGATTGTTGGCGACGTTCCTTTCGTATGGCGAGTAGATATTCCACATGTCGCCCCACGACTCTCGCCAGTCACAACTCCAATCGTCCTTAATACCAAACCAGTGTGCATCGTAGCGAGTATTGGTGAAATCGTTGCCGTCGATTGATTCGACACGGCCCGATGCCCATAGTGCGAAGTTTGCACCGAGCGAATGGTATTGACCTGTCTCTGCCAATGCTCCGGTTGCCGGAAAGCAGGTTATGATTTCGTCGCCGTGTGCCGACATTGCTACCGTGTGGTACTTGCGGCCGTTAAATTCATCCACCTCGTAGTAGTCGCCGGCCTGCTTGCGAGCGACGAGCGTCTCCCATGCTGCCTGAGTCTCTGCGTTGTTGTAAGAACTGTTGGGCTGTGCGTCTTTGTTCATGCAGTAGCCGAACGGACCGGATGAGAATGCCACCGGATTGGTGTACTCAAATTCGTTGTTCTTGAAGTTGTCCCACTCGCGGGTGGTTGGCAACTTGTAGCCCGGAGGACACGGGTCGAAGAGTGTCTTGGTGTTGAAGTCGGCCTGACCATCGGTGTGTACCCACGCATACTTGTTGCGGTCGAGGTGTGCGTGGTTGAAGTCGCGGGCGATAAGCCACATAGGGTATCTGTGGCGATAGGTTTCCACATCGTTATATCCACTGATACTGCCGTCCGAGACGTTGGATTTCCACTCTGCCAGCACACCGAATTTGGCGGTGTTCTGCAAAGTTGACAGGCGAGCACAATCGTCGCTCCACCATAACCAGTTAGGGCCTAGGTAGTTGTAGCCCGATATATTCGCAAGATTTGGGCCTATGAACGGATCCTTGCGGCCCACCTGGTAGTAGCAACCGAACGCTCTGTACGAGAGTCCATCTGCTTCGGCTCCCAGGTTGCGGTCGAGCATGTGCCACTCTTCGTTGTTGAGTGCGATGCTGGCGCGAGTGTTTGCGAATCGGAAGTGTGAATAGTGTGGTTCGGCAAACCAGATGTGCCACGACCATACGATATGTTTAACCGAGTCGTCGTTCTCGCTCATCTTTTCGTAGAGTGCAAGTACGACGTTGCCCGTCGCATTGTAGAGACCGTCGTGGAGCGTAAAGTATATATTCTTCTCGGCGCTGTTGTACTCTGCTGTAAAGACATCCTCAATGTTTCGGCCGTTGAATACGTCGCCCGATGCCCAGAGCCAATCGATGTCGTAGTGCTTGTTGTCGTCGATGAGTTGTGCGCCGATGCCGAGCTCCTCGAAGGTGGTCTTGTATGGCAGCACGCCGTTGCCTGCGATATTAGCAGTGAAACGATATGTTCCGGGCGAGGTTACGATGTAGGTATTTGCAGGGTCCTCTTCGTCGAGTTGGAAAATCTCGTCCACCGGATCGTATGCATTGAACGCCACGTCATAGAATCCGCCACGCTGAATACTTGTAGGCTTGATGTTGAGCGTACGCGTGATGGCGATGTTTGCCGACTCGTTTTCGCCGATTTTCTTTATGAGGTGTACGGTGATGTTGAGTTTGTTTACGCCGAGCTTCTCGAACTCTCCAGGCGATATGGTCAGCAG
>JAFNYX010000069.1 GCA_017654125.1 Alistipes sp.
GGCACGAGGCTTCGTGGCTGGCGACAAGATGGCTGTCGTTGTCGCAAACCAACAGCGCGAGCCACAGACGCTTACCGCAAAAATTGAGGTTCCGGGTTATCGCTACGTTGAGCATACGGCTCTGCGTACCGGCACGGTTGCAAAGGGTGGCCGACGCGTCACGTTACGACAATACGACCTCGCACTCCTGCTCTTCGAGAAGGAGTAATTCCGTAGCAAAAATCTCTGCAACCGCGCCCGAAAAACGGGCCGAAAGGAGCCAAACGACAAGGGCCCAAATCGGGTCTCTTGTCGTTTTTTTATGGATTGTTATTTGAAAAAAATGCAATATTTTCATCATTGTCGGATTTCTTGGCAAACAGTGTTTCAAAGGCATACCACCCGTCACAAAAATACGCGCTATGTGACATTCTGCGAGGTATGTACATTTTTTTGCAACGCGAGATTTCGTTATGTGAATTTTTTACCGTAACTTTCGGGCGTTAAAAATGAAATTTTTAATTACAAATAAATTTTTTGCACTTTTATGAAATGTTTTTTTGACTATTTGAAGCTTCTGCTCATCATGGTTTTGGGTGGAGCATTGATTGGCTGTGAGCCGACACCTCCGGTAGATGAACCGGGTGACGATCCGACTCCTCCGACTCCGGAAGTGACGGCTACGCTCTCGGCAAAACTCGTGTCGGCAACAAAGACTGATGCCGTAATTGAACTTACGACCAAGAACGTAACCGCCTATGCTTACGTTATTTTGAAGAAGGATGCAACGGCAGAGGAGACTGCTGAAGCCATTTTCGACGCAGCAGAGGAGATTACCGAGTGTGAGGATGGCACTCACACCGTTTCGTTTGCCGCGCTCGAAAGCAGCACCGCATACAAAGCCTTCTTCGTTGGTCTGTATGACGAAAACAAATACACAAAAGTAGCGAAGGTGGAATTTACCACGTCGGACGACTTCTCGATGTCGGTAACTTGGGTTGAAGGTAGCACTTCTTCAACTTCGGCAAAGCTCCGCCTTACGACCAAAGGCATTGCTCAGTATGCCTGGGTGGCTTTGAACAAGGATGCTTCGACGGCTAACCAGAGTGCCGACCTGCTCTTTGCAAAGGGTAAGGTGTGCGATTGCGTGGATGGCGAGAACATTGTGGACGTTACGGGCCTCACACCGGACAAGACCTACAATGTTTTGATTGCCGGTTCGACCGTAAACGACGACTTCTATGAGGAGGTTTTGAAAATCGAGGTTTCGACTTCGCGCTTCACTGAGGAACTTACCATCTTCGACATCGACTATATGTCGTTCAAGGCACACCTCAACTTCCCACGCTCGAAGGTGCAGGAGGGTAACGTAATCAAGGTTGGTTTGGCAGACCTTGCAACCTACAACCTCTACAAGGCTGCTTATTCGGATGCAGATCGTCTCAATATGCACGACGCTACCTACCACAACTACATAAAAGCCGACTCGACGTTCATTTTCGACGAGGAGCACAACTACTTCGAGGTTGATGACGAGTATGCCGGCGAAGAGGGTGACAATTTGCTCAACTATTTCAATCCAATCGTTCCTGCACAGCCGATGTATCTGATGTTCGGTGAGTTTGCATACTCGCCGGTTGATACCGACCATCGCGCAGGTTGGGGTCCGGGCTACTACATTCCACTCTTCAACACAGAGGATTACTGGATGGCATTCCTCACTAATCCGAATGTGGATGCATCGAAGTATTGGACAGGTTACAACCGCAAAGAGTTTGTGATGTCAAAGAAGCCGGATGTTATGCCTGATGTTCCGGAGGTTACCTTCAACCTCACACCAAAGGGAACGGGTACGATTCATATCGAACCGACCGATAATATTTGGGGTTACTGCTTCTTCGTTCTCGACGCTCCGACCTACATGAAGGATATGATGGCTATTCTGAATAACAATTCGGAGTACGTACAGTGGTTTACCACTTCGTACCTCGCAGTATATCAGGTTGGCGCAATGACACAGTATGCTCCTGTAACGCTTAACGTGGAAGATTTCTACTTCCTCGAGCGCGACACCAAGTACTACTTGTGCATCACTTCGCTCGGCGACGAGATGGGTTCGAAGCAGTCGTTCAAGCGCTTCGAATTCGAGTTGCCACAGCCAACCAAACCGGCTCCGACCATCGTCGTAACCGCCGTACCGGAGAAGAACACTTCCGGCGAGGTATTCTTCAACATCAAGGCGCCGAACAAGGATGTCGAAGCTGTTAAGTACGTGGCAAACTACGAGCGCGATTGGGAGGCAATGCGTACATCGCTCAAAAAGAGCGGTTATCCGGCTGACGAAATCGACCCACAGATTATCAACCAGTATGGTGGCTCTTTCAGCGCAGAGGATATCAAGAAGATTAACTCCGACGCAGGTTTGGAGTTCTCGATTGACTCCCGCGAGGATGCTTCGTTGTACTGCGGCGCAATCGGTTTCAACGACGAGGGTACGGCTTCGGCACCTATGATTGCACAGACCCGCTCGCTCCAAGAGCCGGCAGCCGAGCGCGTAGAGTCGCCGCTCTTCAATTCGCTCAAGGGCGACTGGATTGCAACGGCTACCATCATCGGTCAGGAGTATGTCAACAACGTACTCACTCCATTCGAGCGCGTTCACACTTCGCCTGTAACCATCGGCGAGGTTGGCTACGAGCAGACGCTTCCGGAGGAGGTTTACAACCTGTTCTTCAAATCGACTTCGCTCAAAACCAAGGAGGATGTTGATGCGGCATATGCCGAGTTCAAGCAGACGGTGGATACCTTCAACCGCAAGACTCGCAACCAGAACCGTATCCTGTGCCAGGGCTTCGACTTCGATATCTATGGCTACAACGGTCAAACCTACTCGACCTTCAAGGCTCCGTATGATCTCTTCATCAGCAGCGAGTACTCGGGCTATAACTACGAGTCGCCGGTATATGACTTCGGTCCGAAGTGGTATCTCGAAATCTCGAAGGATGGTAAGGTAACCGCTCCGTTCAACGAGCAGTACTTCGTACCTGCTTCGCAGTGGTGGTACTACATCTACTACTTCATCGGTATCGGTAAGAATCCGGCGGACAACCTAACCTACACGCTTCCGTACGTACTCAACGAGTATGGCGAGATTGCAAACGGTTACTTCCCTGTTGAGGTAACCACCGCAGCCGACGGCACGGTAACCAAGATTGTCGTTAAGCCACTCGTTTACGAGGATACGGCATACTATCCAAACATGGGCCGTCAGAGCATGCAGGGCTATTCGGTAAGCGGTCAGATCGTTTCGGAAATCGTACTCACTCCTGCACCGAAGAGTGCATCGAAGAGCATGCAGTCGTTCCGCCGCGCTGTCGCAGAGGAGACGTTCACCGTATCGCGCTACAACACCAATACCGAGAAGGTTGTTCGCAAGAGCAAGACCGCCCTTCCGGAGAATAAGGTATTCAAGACGCGTAAGGTTATCGACTTCCACCCAGTAACCAGCGAGGAGTTCAAGGCCAACTCGAAGAAGTATCTCGAAAAGAGATTCGGTAAGATTCAGGAGCGTTAATTGCTCTCCTACGTTCACCGACAGAAACTCTCCGCGAGGGGAGTTTCTGTTCGGTTTTCGACAAAAGATAACCTCCGAACGTAACATTTACCCAAAAAAACTATGAAGAGATTATTTTTGATGATGATTTGCGCTCTTGCAGTGAGTTTTTCGCTCTCGGCACAAGCGCTACCTGATGTGCGTATCGAGAACATCGACGGCAAGGAGATTGCCATACGCGACCTTGCAGGTACAAAACCGCTGATTATCTGCTTCTGGTCCACAACCTGCAAGCCATGTATTCAGGAGTTGGCGGCAATCAACGACCAGTTGGAGGATTGGCGCGCAGAGGCGGAGTTCGATGTTGTGGCCGTTTCGGTTGACGATGTGCGTACATCGGCTCGCGCAAAGGCTTTTGCCAAAGCACAAGGCTGGGATATGATTTGCCTGTTCGATGCCAACCAAGCGCTCAAACGCGCGATGAACGTGTCGCTCACGCCTCACAGCTTCGTCGTAGGTAAGGATGGTAATATCGCATACTCCCACACCGGATATACGCCTGGCAGCGAGCAGTCGTTGCTTGACAAGGTGTTGAAAATTTCGGGCAAGACATCGAAAACCGCTAAAACCAAACGATAGAGCGCTATGAAACGATATCTTTTATGCGCCATGGCACTCGTAGCGACGGCAATGACCGCCTCGGCACAAGTGCAGTTGGGCGAGAAGGGTGGTACGTTGTCGGCCAGCATCGAGAGCAATAGTATCATCTACCTGAACGATAAGGGTCTTTCGACACCTGCTCCCGAGGGTTACTTCGGTTCGAACAACTACCTTAAAGTCGATTATACGAATGGTCGTTTCTCGGCCGGCTTGCAGTTTGATATCTATGCGCCGGCGTTGCAGGGATACGAAATCGGCCCATACCTCGAAGCATCGAAGTTCAAGCATATTGCCTACCCGATGAAGTACTTCAAGTGGCAGGATAAGAACTACTCGGTAATGTTGGGCGACATTTTCGACCAATTCGGTAATGGACTCATCTTCCGTACGTTCGAGGATCGACAACTCGGCTTCAATAACTCGGTCGAGGGTCTGCGTGCAACGTATAACTTCAACCGCTATCTCGCCGTAAAGATGCTCTATGGTCGTCCGCGTCTCTATAACACCTATGCGGGCAGTTGGGCGGGTGGTGCCGATTTGAGCGTTTCGCTCGGCGATATCTTCCGCTTCAAGCAGGGTGGTCTCTACCTCGAAGCAAGTTACGCAAACCGATATGAGGGTCTGCATAAAAATCAGGAAATCGACCTCGTTTCGCGTGGTATGACCTCGGGTTTGGTAAATATGGCTTCGGGTCGTCTGAATTTCGATGTGGCGGGTGTTACCTTCCGCAGCGAATATGTCTATAAGGGCAAGGACCTCTGTACATCGGCAGCATCGGTTGCAAAGCCTGGTCAGGCTGCGTATGCCGAGTTGGGTTACAGTTATAAAGGTTTCAGTTTCTCGGCTACGGCGCGAATGTTGGACAATATGGGTACGCTTGTTTCACTCTACGGAACGGGTACGGGCAACGCGCTCAACTACCTACCGGCACTCACACGCCAATACACCTATATGCTTGCCAACCTGAATCCTTATCAGGTGAATGTCGAGGGAGAGTTTGGTGGTCAGGCCGATATCTACTACACGTATCGCAGCAAGAGCAATCGCTATCGCTATTGGAATTTCCACGCCAACTACTCGACCTACTACACGCTGCATACCGAGCAGAGCAAGAGTGGTGCGCGTGAGCGTCTGTGGCAGGATATCAACTTCGATATCGAACGTCAGTGGAGCAAGCGTCTGAAAACGACCATCCTCTATTCGTTCCAGGAGTGGAATCCGTATCATGGCTACCACCATCGTACCTATGTTTCGAATATTTTCGTGGCAGACGTGCTCTATAAATTCGACCGCAAGAAGTCGTTGCGCGTAGAGTTGCAGTACCTGCTTTCGGGCGAGTACGAGGGTGATTGGGCTGCGGCACTCGTCGAGTTCAACCTCGCTCCGCATTGGAGTATCTATGCCAGCGATATGTACAATATTGGTCGCGACGGACTCGGTACCAAGAAGAACTACTACAACGCAGGTTTCAGTTTCACGTACAACCGTACCCGCGTACAACTCTCGTACGGTCGCAACCGTGCCGGCTACATCTGTTCGGGCGGTGTGTGTCGCTACTCGCCGGAGTATACCGGTTTCAACCTTGCAATCACTTCATCATTCTAAAACGTAGAGCGAGATTATGAAAAAGATATTTAACACTTTTGCGTCGTTTGCCATCCTCTCGATGGTACTATTCGGCACCACGTCGTGCCTCTACGGAATCGGACACGATGAGGAGATTGGCGGCGGTGGAGCAGGCAACAACGAGGGTTTGAAGGTAAACGTTTCGACTACGGTAATCTATGCCGACGGTGCAGATATGGCAACATTCAGTGCGACGTTTAACGGTGAGACACTCACCGATGGCGACGTTACGTTCTACAACGCCGAGACGGACGAGCTTCTGAACATTATCGATATGAGTTTCTCGACCGGTACAAAGGGTACGACCAACATCTACCTGAAATATACCGATAGCGAGGGCAAGGAGCATATGTCGGAGGTATTCACGATTCAAGCAATCTTGGAGTTCGACCTCTCGCCTATCGAGGAGGATGGTCTCTCGGTGACAGCCTCTACGCGCCTGTTGCAACTCAACAACGGCAGTACGGTATTTATCGTACGCTACAATGGCACGGTTGTCGGTGCTGACGAGATTGGCAAGGTTAAGTGCTACGATGCGTCGAACGATACGCCTGTCGCACTCACCACAACGGAGATTACCGCCGAGGATGGTACTCTTTATCAGTTGCTAACCTACACGCCAAGCGAAGCAGGTGTACGCAGTTTCTGGTTCTCGTATAAGACCAAAAACACACTCGATACTCCGATACAGATTCGCACGGTCGATACTCCGATTCCTGCATCTCCGGCCGATACACAGCCGTCGAACACTTCGTTCGTGCGTCGCGTAATGTTGCAGCAGTTCACAGGCACGTGGTGCGGCAACTGTCCGGCAATGATTGCAGCAATCGAAAACGTATATGCCAACGAGGCGTATGCCGACCGAGCAATTCACGTTTCGATTCACGCCAGCGACGAGTTTGAAATTCCGGGACTGAATCTCTCGGGTAGATTGGGCGTAGGCTCTTGGCCGACCGTCAAGGTTGATTTCGCATATACGATTCAGAACTATGGCGTCGAGACCAACACCGTAAGCATCATGTCGGCAATCAATTCAGCCTGCGCTGCGCGCGCCAAGGCGGGTATTGCGGCGCGTACAATCCTTAAAGATAATACGTTGATGATTCGCGCAAGTGTCAAGGCTGCCGAGCAGGGTGAGTATTTTGTTGGAGCATGGTTGCTCGAAAGTGGTCTGTATGCTAATCAGGCAAACTCGTCTGGCCTTATAGGCGACTTCGACCACCATGAGAATGTTGTCCGCATAGCCGATAGCCGCGAGGGTTCTTCCAATTTCAAGGGTCATTCGCTTGGCGTCCTCGGTGAGGGCGAGCGTGCCGACTACCTCTTTGCTATGGAGTTGGACGAGGAGTGGAAGCGCGAGAATTGCCACGTTGTGCTCTTTGTTTCGACCATCGAGCATAACGAACAAGTGGTGACTAACGTGGCACGCACAACAGCGCTCACATCGGGTCTGTCATTCGATTACAAATAACAGAATAGTACCTATATATATAATTAAGGTGTTTGGGCGTCTGCTCCGAACACCTTTTTTGTGTATTCCGCAAAATTTTTGTACATTTGTTTCGCATAGTGTGCAAATATACATAACCCGTTTTGTGGGAGAGGATACTTATGACGAAAATTTTTACATATCTGTTTCCGGTTCTTGCTCTGCTCATCGTCTCGTGTAACGGCGATGTCAATGAGCGACTCGACCGCCTGGAAAACGACCGCATTATAACCATCGAACAACAACTCGCCGCAATGAACTCGTCGGCCGACGAACTTGAAAGCGCCATCGTGCTATTGCAGGGCTACTCGGCATCGCTATCCGCCTCGGCAGCCGAATTGCAACGCGCCATCAATACTACAAATGCCAAGATTAAGGTCTTGGAAGAGAGTGCCGACCGAAATAGTAAGGATGTTGTAAATCTGATAAACGAACTCAATTCGCTAAAAAGCACCACAGGTGAACGCCTCTCGCAACTCTACGCAATGATTACGCAAATCGAGCAGACGGTCTCTTCGTTAGACGCACAACTTGTCGAAGTGAAGAGCCGCATCGAGAAGAGTCAGACCGAGATGCGTTATTGGGCAGAGGTGACGTTCGCGACGCTCGAACAGTATAATACGTTGCTCTCGGAGGTTGTGCTGGTGCAGACGCTTGCAAATACCACATCGAAGAGTTTCAAGGAGTTTGAAACCTCGACGAGCGAGCGCCTGACGGCTATTGAAGCGCAACTTGTCGAGATGAACGAGGCAATGTACTACGCATATATGATGATTGTGCGCGATGTTACGGAGGCTTACTCGCAGGCAATCACCGAGGCCGAGGCGAAGATAACGGCTGCATATACGCAGGCGATTGCCGATGCCGTAAAGAGTTCGGGGGAGGGTTTGAAGGCGTGGGTTGGCGAGCAGTTCGACCAATATTACGACATCGCACAAGTCGAGGCCCGACTTGCCGAATTGCGACTCTCCATCTCCGATGATGACGCGCAGTTGCAGCGTGAAGTTGATGCCATTGCAGCATCGCTTACTACTGCAAAAGAGGAACTTACCGCAGCGTACAAACGCGCTATCGAGGAGGCGATTACAACAAATGACGGCAAAATCAACACCCGTATAGCCGAAGCAATTTCTGCCGCCGAAGCGGTTAGTGACGCGCGTATCGACCGCCTTGAAAGTCGTCTTGATTCACTCGCCGAGCGCATTGCCGAACTCGAAGCGACCATAACCAAACTCCTTGCGCGCATACAGTCGCTCACATATATTCCGACCGACTCCGATGCACGCGCAACGGTTGATGCCACAACGCGACTCGCTACGTTCGATTTCCATGTCTCGCCAGCCTCGTGCGTTACGATGCTTGCCGAAATGTGGGAGAGTGCCGTTGCATTTAACGCCGTCAAGACCATTTCGCGTGCTGTTACGCTCATTCCGCTTACAATCACTCGCTTTGAGGCCGACACTGTGCAAGGTATCGTCTCCGTAACCGTGTCGTGCGATGCGTTGGGCGAAACGTATTTCGAGGGGGCTACAACGGCAAGTGCCGCAATGTTTATCTCGGATGGTAACAATAGCATAATATCAGACTACATAGAACTTGTTGTTCGATAAATTCACACACGCAAAAAAAACTAACACACACGATGAGGAGCCTTAAACACTATCTTTTGATTGCTGCGCTGATTCTCGTCTGTGGCTGTTCGCCCGAGGGAGTCGAGGAGGAGACGAGAGTCATCAACGAATTGAAGTTAGATCCGGCGAAGGTTACTATGACCGTCGGCGAGACGCTCACATTGAAGGCGACGACTACTCCGGCGTACGACGACCTCACATTCAATTGGATAGCCACCAATCCGAATATTGCCAACGTCGATGAGTACGGATGTGTTACGGCGCACGCACCAGGCAATACGAACATACGTTGCGAGTATGGTTCCGAGTGCTCGGCTCTGACGATTATCAAAGTTGTAGCAGCTCCATCGGAGGATGATGACAATGGTGATGAGCCAGGCAATCCGGGCAACACCCCTGGTGAAGAGCCGCAAAAAATCACGTTCGATAGTCCGATGTCGCAGGATATGATATTTTCAAGCCGACAATTGGCATATCCGGGAACGGTCATGCAGTGTTTCGACTTCTACGGCGACGGCGAAGATGACTATATCTACTTCTCGCAGTGTGCGGGTGATAGTGCAACGGGCAACAAATGGATGGTCGTGCTGAGTCGTGTCAAGCGCGGTAAGTATGGCGATGCAACCCGCAGCGGTGAGACGATGAAGTTGCGTTGGTTTGGTCACGGCACGGTAATCTGCGTCGAGCATGCGGCTGACGGACAAGACTATGTCTGGACCGATTCGAACAGCACGCTTGTCAGTGGCTCGTACTCCCATAATAAGACCATTTCGCGCATACGTTTTCAGCCGAATACCACGTTTGATCACTACACCGGCGAGCAGTTCTATCTCAACTCCTATAAAGATATGTCGGGCAAGAGTTGGACAGTGTATGGTCTGCAAGTGAATATCGACTTCGATGCACGCCGAATGTTCTTCACAGCGGCATCGAGTGGCAGACGCCACATGATTGTCTATGACCTCGACCAGGTGATGGCTTTGAAGGAGCAGCAGGTGACTCTCACTCGAACATGGGGTGGCGAAGCTAATACGAATACTACGTTGCAAAGCAACGTCAAATCGACCGTATTGGCTCGTAATCTTGGCTCGCTTACGCCTATCAGCTCATTCCAGATAACAAACAACCAAAACACCGACCCAACCTACTCCAAGACATGGTCGATAAGTTATCAGGGTCACGCCATTCGTGGCGAGAAACTCTATTGGTACGAGGGTAATGTGTTGGAGTCGAAGAAGGGCAGCGGCGTGTACGATAATTCGATAGCATTCGTCGAGACGTTCGACTACAAGGGCAACCGCCTTGCGCCACGCGCAAAGATTTATGCCGCATCCGACTTTGCGAATATGTTTACGCTCCTCAATCTCAACGATAACCACTACTGCGAGGCGGAGGGTATTCAAGTGAGGCCAGATGGTAAAATCTATCTCGGTATTACAACCCACATCGCGGGCAAGACTTCGAGCAATCGACTATCCACGATTTTGAGATACGACTCGGATCGCTAATCGGCCCGTTGGGCTGCCGGAGCACTATTTCAATGCCCCAACGCCTGATAAAATATTATGTCACAACAACAAAACAGCCCCGACCGATTGGCGGGGCTGTTGCGTGTAATTGGTGTGGATCCTGTAGGGCTTGAACCTACGACCCCCTGATTATGAGTCAGGTGCTACTAACCAACTGAGCTAAGGATCCATCGGAACTTGTCCGTTTGCGTGGGCAAAGATATAAAAAAAGTGTAAACCGCACAAATCTTTGTCAGTAAAACAAAAAAAAGGACTAAATTTGTAGAGATTTAGAGCAAAAGGTATGCTTACAGAGAAACGATTTATTCTGGCCGCCGCCTCGACAGCTGCCATTCTACCTGCACAGGCCGCTCAAAAAGTAACGCTCGAAAACGCGCGCACGGAGCGTCCGAATGTCATTTTTATTCTGCTCGACGATGCCGGATATGGCGACTTTGGATGTTATGGACAACAACGAATCGAGACGCCGAACATCGACGCGCTGGCCGAGCACGGTGTACGATTTACGAATATGTATGCTGGTGCACCCGTATCGGCACCATCACGTTGCACATTGCTTACGGGTATGCACTCGGGCCACGCACAGATTCGCTCGAATGACGAGATGCTCGACCGCGGCAACGTGTGGAGCATCCGTGCAATGTGCGAAGACCCCGAATTGGAGGGGCAGGCTCCGCTCGCACCCGGGACACCGACTCTCGGAACAATGATGCACGAGGCGGGATACCGTACGGCGATGATTGGCAAGTGGGGTCTGGGTAACGTATCGTCGGGTAGCACGCCACTCGATATGGGTTTCGACTACTTCTACGGCTACCTCTGCCAACGTATGGCGCAGTGCTACTATCCACCATTCTTCTACAATAACCGCGAGCGAGAATATACGAACAACCCTCCGTTAGAGTTGGGCGACAAGTTCGATGCGGGTGCCGACCCGTACGACCGCGCAAGTTATGCGAAGTTCAAGGGCAAGGTGTATAGTCCTGATGCGGTTTACGAGAAAATCGAAAAGTTTGTCGAGCAAAACAGGCGTGACCCATTCTTCTTGATGTGGACGACAACCATCCCGCACAGCGCACTCACCGCACCTGACGAGTGGGTAGATTACTACGTTCGGAAGTTCGGCGACGAGAAACCCGTATATACGGGTAAGGGATATTTTCCTGTACGCTATCCGCGAGCAACCTACGCCGCGATGATTTCGTATCTCGACTACCAGATTGGCGAGCTTGTCAAACTGCTTAAAAAGCAAGGACTCTACGACAATACGGTGATAATGATTACCAGCGACAATGGACCGTCGCATAACTCCTATACCTCAACCTCGTGGTTCGATTGTGCCGCACCGTTCCGTAGCGACCGCGGTTATACGAAACGCTCGCTGCACGAGGGCGGTATCCGCATGCCGTTCATCGTTTCGTGGGGCAAACGTCTGCATCCCGCAGTCTGTGACTATATCGGCTATTTCCCGGATGTGATGCCGACACTCGCCGCCATTGCCGGCATTCCGCAGAGCAAATGGCCGAAGTGCGACGGCGAGTCGTTCCTGCCGTCGATTATGGGGCGCGAAGAGGAGCAGAACAACCACTCGTACCTCTATTGGGAGTTTCCGAAGTTCAAGGGCGGCAACGGCTGGCTCTGCGTGCGAATGGGCAGATGGAAGGGTTTGGTTGAAGATGTTGCCGACGGTTGTACAAAGATGCAGTTGTATGATATTGAGTATGATAAGCGCGAGGAGCGCGATGTGGCCGCGGAGCATCCTGATATCGTCGCCGATATGTGGCAGGCGATTTACGCATCGCATACGCCGGCCTTGAATCCGCTCTTCCAACTAAATGTTTGCTATCCTGAGGGATTTTTACCGCGTTCGATATTGAAGTAATCCTGCATATCGGTACGACCGATGTAATGGTTTCGTCCTTTGCCTCTCGTTCGGCAGAGGACGAATTTTTTTGTTCCGGCCCAACCCGCTAAACGAAGAGAAGGGTAAGATTCCGATTTTATTTCACTTTTAATGAAAAAAAATGAAGAAAAATTTCGCCAAATAACAAAAAGAGAATTATCTTTGTGCCGCGCTTACCCCTGCAACGATGTATTGCAGCACAAGCGGCGGTAAAAATCAACACACGAAGAGAAATAAAATTTTGCATATAAAAATGAATATTTATTCCATAACCGTTATGTTCGCACAGCCGGAACACGCCGTGTATGCCGAGCGCATTTGCACGCTCATCTACGAATCGGCTCTGCAACGTGGAACAGGTATCGCCAAGCGTTCGCCGGAGTATATTTCGGCCAAAATCACCGGCGGAAAGGCAGTAGTCGCACTTGACGGCGATAAATTGGTGGGTTTTAGTTACATCGAATGTTGGGGACACGGCGACTTTGTCGCAACGTCGGGCCTCATTGTCGATCCCGAATATCGCCACTCGGGACTCGCAGCTCAAATCAAGGCAAAGACCTTTGAATTGGCAAGAAAACGATTCCCGTTTGCAAAAATATTCAGTATCACAACTTCGTTGCCGGTCATGAAACTCAACTCGCGCCTCGGTTACAAACCCGTAACCTTCTCGGAACTGACCGACGACAAAGAGTTCTGGCAGGGTTGCGAGGGTTGCCGCAACTACGACATTTTGTTGCGCAACGACCGCCGTATGTGTCTCTGTACGGGCATGCTTTATGACCCGCAGACACCTCTTGTCGAGCAGTCGCGCCTATCGCCATACGTTATGGCTTTCAAAAACCGACTTCGCAAAATATTTCACTTGAAATAGATATACAAATTGACAAAAGAAACAGAAAACAAAAACGTATAAAGCACTATGGATAAGAAAAAGGTTGTTCTTGCATTCAGCGGAGGTTTGGATACCTCCTTTTGCGTAAAATATCTGACCGACGAGTTGGGCTACGAGGTATATACCGCCATTGCCAATACGGGTGGTTTCTCGAACGAGGAGCTTGCCTCAATCGAGGAGCGTGCCTACCGCCTCGGCGCAAAGCAGCACGCAACACTCGATATCACACACGAGTACTACGAGAAGAGTATCAAGTATATGGTCTATGGCAACATTCTGCGTAATGGTACCTATCCTATTTCGGTCTCTTCCGAGCGTACGTTCCAGGCTATCGCCATCATCGAGTACGCCAAGAGCGTGGGTGCGCAGTATGTGGCACACGGCTCGACCGGTGCAGGTAACGACCAGGTGCGTTTCGATTTGACGTTCCAGATTCTCGCTCCGGAGATTGAGATTATCACCCCGACACGCGATATGACCCTCACCCGCGAGTACGAAATAAACTATCTGAAAGAGCGTGGCTACGAGGCCGACTTCGTGAAGATGGAGTACTCGATAAACAAGGGTTTGTGGGGTACAAGTATCGGCGGTAAGGAGACTCTGCGTTCGGAGCAGACTTTGCCGGAGAGCGCGTACCCGAGCCAAATCACAGCCGAGGGCGAGCGTACACTGCGAATTGGCTTCGAGCAGGGTGAAATCGTGACGGTCGATGGCGTGGCATACGACGATAAGGTTGAGGCGATTCGCGCTATCGAGGCAATTGGTTCGCAGTACGGTATCGGTCGCGATATGCACATTGGTGATACGATTATCGGTATCAAGGGCCGTGTCGGTTTCGAGGCGGCGGCTCCGATGCTCATTATCGCAGCGCACAAGATGCTCGAAAAGCACACGCTCACCAAGTGGCAACTCTATTGGAAGGAGCAAATCGGTACGTGGTACGGAATGTTCCTCCACGAGGCACAATATCTCGAACCTGTTATGCGCGACATGGAGTGCTTCCTCGCAAGCACCCAGCAGAACGTTTCGGGCGAGGTAGAGATTACGTTGCGTCCGTATGGTTACACGTTGGTCGGTGTAAACTCGTCGTTCGATTTGATGAAGACCGACTTCGGTGAATATGGCGAGGTTAATAAGGCGTGGTCGGCCGACGACGTAAAGGGCTTTACGAAGATTTTGGGCAACCAGATGAAGATTTTCCACAACGTACAGAAACGCAACGGCAAGTAGGAGTAATGATTAAGGTCGGAATTATAGGCGGTGCGGGCTATACGGCAGGCGAACTGTTGCGCCTGCTCATCCACCATCCGCAGGCGGAGATTGTCTTCGTCCACTCGACGAGCAACGCCGGAGCACGCATCTGCGATGTGCACGGAGGTCTGTGGGGCGAGTGCGATTTGTGTTTCTCGGCCGACTACGACCTCTCGGCAATTGACGTCGTATTCCTCTGTTCGGCACATGGCAAGAGTCGCGAATTTTGGGCATCAAACCCTCTGCCGGAGGGTTTGCGCGTCATTGACCTTGCACAGGACTTCCGCGACGAGAGCGATGGTTATGTATATGGCCTGCCAGAGTGGCAGCGCGACCGCATTAAGGGCGCAACGAAGATTGCAAATCCGGGTTGTTTTGCCACCGCCATACAACTTGCCTTGCTGCCACTTGCTGCCGCGGGAGAACTTACCGGCGAGGTGCATGTGACGGCTATCACCGGCTCGACGGGTGCCGGTGTAAAACCTTCGGCAACGACACATTTCAGTTGGCGTAGCGATAACCTCTCGACCTACAAGTGCTTCACTCATCAGCATCTGCTCGAAATCGGTCGCAATCTGCGGATGATACAACCATCGTTTGCGAACGATATAAATTTCGTCCCGATGCGCGGAGACTTTGCGCGTGGTATTCTCGCCTCGGTATATACCGAGTGTGCGCTGACGGCCGAACAAGCCGTCGCACTCTACAACGACTACTATGCCGATGCCTCATTTACGTTCGTTGCGGACGGTAGCGTCGATTTGAAGCAGGTAACCAACACCAATAAAGCGATGATTTCGGTCGCAAAATATGGCAACAAACTGCACATTGTCTCTGTTATCGACAACCTTTTGAAGGGTGCATCGGGACAGGCGGTGCAGAATATGAACCTCATCTTTGGGCTCGATGAGCGCGAAGGTCTGCGCCTGAAACCAAACGCATTTTAACCCCCACCATCCAAAAGAGCAAAATGAAACTTTTTGACGTATATTCACTCTACGATATCGAGCCGATAAGCGGTCGTGGCAACTATGTCTATACGGCCGACGGCACGGAATACCTCGACCTCTATGGCGGTCACGCCGTTATTTCGGTCGGTCACGCACACCCACACTATGTTCACGCTATTGCCGAGCAGGTCGAGCGTTTGGGTTTTTACTCCAATTCGGTCGAAAATTCATTGCAACGCACGCTTGCCGACCATTTGGGCCGTATCAGCGGTTACGACGACTATGCGCTCTTCCTCTGTAATTCGGGCGCCGAGGCGAACGAGAACGCACTGAAACTCGCATCGTTCCATTCGGGCAAAAGCAAGGTGTTGTGCTTCTCGAAGGCCTTCCACGGGCGCACGTCGGGTGCAGTAGCAGCGACGGATAACCCGTCGATTCAAGCGCCGTTCAACCGCACCGACAATGTAGAGTTTGTGCCACTGAACGATATCGCACAGGTCGAACAACGACTCTCGTCGGGTGAGTTTTGTGCCGTACTCATCGAGGGTGTTCAGGGCGTTGCGGGCATACATGTACCAAATGACGAATTTATGCGCCGTCTGCGTGAAGTGACCGAGCGCTATGATGTATCGCTCATCGTGGACGAGATACAGTCGGGCTATGGCCGTAGCGGAAAATTCTTTGCTCACCAATACTCGGGTATCCGTCCCGACATCATAACCTGCGCCAAAGGTATCGCCAACGGCTTTCCAATGGGTGCCGTGCTAATTTCGCCGAAATACGAGCCTCGAAAAGGTATGCTCGGCACAACGTTTGGCGGCAACCACCTCGCTTGTGCAGCGGCAATCGCCGTGTTGGAGATTATCGAGCGTGAGGGGTTGGTCGAAAATTCGCACTCGGTAGGCGAATATCTAATTGCGGAGTTGCGAAAACTGCCTCAAATCAAGGAGGTGCGTGGTAGAGGTCTGATGATTGGCATCGAGATTGAGGGCTCGGCGGCAGAGTTTCGCAAGCGTCTGCTCTTTGAGCAACATGTATTTACCGGCGGAGCGGGTGCTACGACCGTTCGTCTGCTGCCGGCATTGACCATCTCGCGCAAGGTGGCAGACCTATTCTTGGAGCGTTTCAAAAAACTATTGTAACAATGAAAAAATTTACATCCGTACACGATATAGGCGACTTGAAGTGCGCCATAGCCGAGGCGTTGGCGCTCAAACGCGACCGTTTTGCATATACCGAACTCGGTCGCAACAAGACTGCAATGCTCGTATTCTTCAACTCTTCGTTACGTACTCGTTTGAGTACGCAAAAGGCGGCTATGAATCTGGGGATGAACGTGATGGTGCTTGATGTTAATCAAGGTGCATGGCGACTCGAAACCGAGCGCGGTGTGGTGATGGACGGCGACAAAGCAGAGCATCTGTTGGAGGCAATCCCCGTGATGGGCTCCTACTGCGATGTCATCGGCGTTCGCTCGTTTGCCGGATTGAAGGATAAGACGGAGGATTACGAGGAGCGCGTCATCGAGCAGTTTATTCGTTACTCGGGCCGTCCCGTATTCTCGATGGAGGCGGCAACCGGCCACCCGTTGCAGAGTTTTGCCGACCTGATTACCATCGAGGAGCATAAAACCAAGGCGCGTCCTAAGGTGGTGCTTACGTGGGCACCGCATCCGAAGGCGTTGCCGCAGGCGGTACCGAACTCGTTTGCCGAGTGGATGAATGCTGCCGACTATGAGTTGGTCGTAACCCATCCGCGCGGTTACGAACTTGACCCGCGTTTCGTGCGTCCGGAGCAAATCGAATACGACCAACGCAAGGCATTCGAGGGCGCAGATTTCATCTATGCGAAGAATTGGGCTGCGTATGCCGACCCACACTACGGCGAGGTGCTCTCGACTGACCGTAGTTGGACGGTCGATGCGGAGAAGATGGCGCTCACCAACAATGCATATTTCATGCACTGCTTGCCCGTACGTCGAAATATGATTGTGACGGACGAGGTAATTGAGTCGCCACGCAGTCTGGTGATTCCGGAGGCAGCCAACCGTGAAATCTCGGCACAGGTGGTACTCAAACGAATTTTGGAGGGGCTTGCAAAGTAATGACAGATAGAGATATAAAGGTTGTGAAAATTGGCGGCAACGTCATCGATAATGACGAGGCGTTACAGCGTTTTGTTGCCGATTTTGCCGCATTGCCATCGCCCAAAATCCTCATTCACGGCGGCGGAAAACTTGCCACGCGACTCTGCGAACGGTTGGAGATTCCGACCACGATGGTTGGCGGTCGTCGTGTTACCGATCGCGACACGCTCGATATCGTGACGATGGTCTATGCCGGACTCATCAACAAGCGTATTGTGGCGGCTCTGCAAGCGCAGGGGTGTAACGCAATCGGGTTGTCGGGTGCCGACGGTGGCGTTTTGCCCGCAAAGCGACGCAACCCCGAGCCGATAGATTTCGGATACGTGGGCGACATCTTGCAACAAGAGGTGAATATTGACCTACTCCGCACGTTGCTCAATGGTGGGTTTACCCCAGTATTTTGCGCTATTACCCTCGATTGTGACGGTGGTGGCTTGCTCAATAGTAACGCCGATTCCGTGGCTTCGGCCGTGGCCATTGCGGCATCGACAATCGTGCCAACCGACCTGCTGTTCTGCTTCGAGAAGCGAGGGGTGTTGCGCGATGTGGAGGATGAGGCGTCGGTGATTGCCGAAATCACTCCCGAAAGTTATGCCAATCTGCGTAGCGAAGGCGTCATCAATAAAGGAATGTTGCCGAAAATCGACAACGCCTTTGCGGCCATTCGCGCAGGTGTTCGAAGTGTCATAATCAAGCACTCGGACGAGCTGCTCGCCGAGAGTGGAACAATTATAAAAACAGATATTTAGTAGCGATGATACAGAATCCCGCCATAGAGGATATTTTCGCACTGCTCGACCGTCTGATTGCTACCCCGTCGCTTTCGGGCGATGAGGCAGGTACGGCAGATGAGTTGAGTGCGTTTTTGCGTGCCTATGGAGTGGAGCCGTATCGACTCCATAACAACGTGTGGGCAGTGTCAGAGGGGTACGATGTTGCAAAGCCGACGTTGCTGCTCAACTCGCATCACGATACTGTTCGTCCCGCTGTGGGATATACGCTCGACCCCTTCACTTCGCTCCATCGCGACGGCCGAATATATGGTCTTGGAAGCAACGATGCCGGAGGCTCGGTTGTGACGCTTGCAGCGCTATTTCTGCGCCATCGCGACACTTCGCAGCTGCCATTCAACCTCGTTTTGGCTCTTACGGCCGAGGAGGAGACGATGGGTGCACGGGGAATGCGTGCAATGTTGGAGGAGTTTTCGATGCGCAACATAGCAATCTCAATGGCACTTGTCGGTGAACCAACGGGTATGCAGCCGGCAATCGGCGAGCGAGGCTTGGTCGTATTGGACTGTACGGCACATGGTCGTAGTGGTCACGCAGCACGCGCCGAGGGTGAAAATGCTCTATACAAGGCGTTGGACGATATTGCCACGCTACGAAAATATCGTTTCGAGCGCACCTCCGAGGTGTTGGGCGACATAAAGATTTCGGTTACGCAAATTGAGGCAGGCAGCCAACACAACATCATTCCTGCCGAGTGTCGTTTCGTTGTCGATGTACGTACGACGGATGCCTATTCGAACGAGGAGGTTGTTGCGCTTTTGCAGTCGGCCGTCGGGGCGGAGTTGCGACCCCGCTCGACACGTATCCGTGCTTCGGCAATCGCGACATCGCATCCGCTTGTAGAGGCCGCCGTGAGAAGTGGTGGCGAGTGTTTTATCTCGCCGACAACCTCCGATCGTGCGTTGATGAGTGGTATTGCGGCGTTGAAGATTGGTGTAGGTCGCTCGGAGCGTTCGCATACGGCCGACGAATATGTCGAGGAACGCGAAATCATCGAAGGTTTAGAGAGATACGAGGTGTTGCTTGCCGAACTTGCGACGCTTCTAAACAACAAATAGAGGAGTATGACAAAGTTGTGGAACAAGGGTTTCGAACCCGACAAAATGATAGAGGAATTTACGGTCGGAGCCGACCGCCAACTCGACTTGCAGTTGGCTCGCTACGACGTCGAAGGCTCGATGGCGCATATCCGTATGTTGGAGAGTATCGGATTGCTGACAGCCGAGGAGTTGGAGGTGCTTTTGGCGGCACTTGCCGATATTGCCGCGAGCATCGAACGCGGAGAGTTTGTTATCGAGGAGGGGGTTGAGGATGTTCACTCACAGGTCGAGACGCTACTCACACGTCGTTTGGGCGACATCGGCAAAAAAATTCACTCGGGACGCTCGCGTAACGACCAGGTGTTGGTCGATTTGAAACTCTTTATGCGTGACCGTATGCGAATGCTCGCCGAGCGTGTCGATATGCTTTTTCGTCGGTTGCAATCACTCAGTGAGCAGTATGCCGACGTACTGATGCCGGGCTATACGCACTTGCAGGTGGCTATGCCTTCGTCGTTTGGATTGTGGTTCGGTGCCTATGCCGAGGCACTTGTCGATGACGTGGAGATGGTTGCTGCCGCATATCGCATTGCCAACCAAAATCCGCTCGGATCGGCTGCCGGTTACGGCTCGTCGTTTCCGCTCAATCGCACGATGACCACCCGATTACTCGGCTTCAAAACACTTAACTACAACGTAGTTGCTGCCCAGATGAGTCGTGGTAAGACCGAACGTGCCGCTGCGTATGCCATCGCCTCGGTGGCATCGACTCTCGGCCGATTCGCAATGGATGTATGCATATTTATGTGCCAGAATTTCGGTTTTGTGTCGTTCCCCGACTCGCTTACTACCGGCTCGTCGATTATGCCCCACAAGAAGAATCCCGACGTGTTTGAAATTATGCGTGGTAAGTGCAACCGTTTGCAAGCCGTTCCGAACGAAATTTCGTTGCTGACGGCCAACCTTCCGCTCGGTTACAACCGCGACCTTCAACTGCTGAAAGATATCATCTTCCCGGCAACAAACGACATTTGCGAGTGTCTGGATATGTGTGACTATATGTTGCAGCACATACGCATACGCACCGACATAATAGAGGACGAGAAGTATGATTATCTGTTTACGGTTGAAGACGTAAATCGCTTGGCTCTCAGTGGGGTACCATTCCGCGAGGCGTACCGCGAAATTGGCATGCGCGTACAACGCGGCGAATACACCCCGACGCGCGAAGTCCACCACACGCACGAGGGCAGTATCGGCAATCTGTGCAATGACCGTATTGCCGAAAAGATGCACCGCGCAATGGAGCTCTTCGGTGAGTAAACCGTATTTGCAAAGAAAATTCCTACGGAGCAGCCTTCGGGTTGCTCCGTTTTTTTGTTCGGCGCTTGATGGTCACGCACACCGCCGAAACATGCTGTTGGCGAAATTAAAAAAACTTAAAAAATTCTTATGGAGTGAATATATTTTGAAAAATATATTTATATTTGTGGGCCGAACGATATCACTATATTATAGTGATAAATTCGCCACCACACATTGTTGCCGAACAAGGCATAAAAAAAACAGAGCAAAACAAATAATTACAACTATATGCAACTCTTAAAGCATCTTTTGGTAGGGCTTATCGCTCTTTCGGTATCGCATGTAGCGATGGCCCAACTCCCGTCCGTAAAACTCGAAAATCGCAAAGGCGAGGTAATCAATACGCAGTCGCTTGTCGATGGCAAGACGCCAATGATTATCTCTTTCTGGGCTGTTACCTGCAAACCATGCATCCGCGAGTTGGACGCAATCAACGACGCTATGCCCGATTGGTTGGATGAGGCAGCGTTCCGCGTCGTGGCAATCTCGACCGACGACAGCCGCTTCTCGGCGCAGGCACGCGCTTGGGTGGAAGGCCACGGTTGGAGTGACTTCACGGTGCTCTTCGATAAAAATCAAGAGTTCATGCGCGCAATGAACGTATCGTACACGCCGCAGGTGTTCGTCGTAGATAAGAACGGTAAGATTGTCTATTCGCATACGGGCTATACGCCGGGCTGTGAGCAGGAGCTGATTGAGAAAATCAAATCGCTCAAATAACAATCCTTGCTCAATCACCTTAAAAACCCGAATCAAAATATGAAGAAAATTTTTGTACTGCTCGTCTCGTTTGCGACACTGTTCACCGCTTCGGCGCAGGAGCAGTCGGCCGTAGAGAGTGTGCCCGCAACCAATCAACAGTCGCTCGTCGAGGAGGAGGCTCCCAAGAAGCGACGCAACCTTGGTCGTCTGACCGGCAGTTTCGAAACCAACTCCATATACTACGTTCAGGATTTGCGTACGGGAGCCATCGCTCCGGACGACCACTTCGGCTCGAACAACTACCTGAAACTCGACTACTATAATGGCAAATTCTCGGCCGGCGTACAAATGGAGGGTTATCTGCCCGTTCTGCAAGGTTATCCGACATCACTGACCAAGGTCGGACTGACGAACTACTACGCAGCATGGACCGACGAGTCGTTCTCTGTTACGGCGGGTACGTTCTACGACCAATTCGGTAGCGGCTTGCTGTTCCGCGCCTATGAGGACCGTACGCTCGGAATGAACAACGCGCTGACGGGTGCACGTTTTACGTACAACTACAAAGATATCGTCGGTGTGAAACTTATCTGGGGTATGCCGCGTCTTGGAATGAAATTCTCGAATACGCAGGCACGTGGAGGCGATGTTTCGTTTTCGATTTCGAGGCTTGCAGGATGGAATAATCTTTCGCTTGCGGTCGAGGGCTCGGTGCTGAATCGTTACGAAAAGATTTCGGCCGATTTGAAAGAGGAGGGTGCTAAACCATCCTCGATTGGTTTCTCGGGTCGTATCAACTTCGAACATAAGGGCTTTGTTGTTCGCGGCGAATATGTCGATGCCGGCGAACGTCACTATCCGAATAGTGCATACGACGGTGTGAACGACCCACGCATCGACCTTATCAAGAATGGTAACGCACAGATTCTCGAACTCGGTTACAGCGGCCACGGACTCGGTGTAAACGTAACGGCACGCCGACTCGAATATATGGATATGCCTATCGAGTATCGCAACACTTCGACAGCCAACACGATGAACTACATCCCGGCACTGACGGCGCAGTACTCCTACCTGCTGATGAACCTCAACCCGTACATCGTACAGCCGAGCACCTTCTTTGGCTCGCACATCAGCCCGGGTGAAATCGGTGGTCAGGTGGATATCTACTACAACGTCGCTCGTCGAACGAAGTTGGGCGGCAAGCGCGGTATGAAGTTGGGCCTCAACTATTCGACCTACTACTCGCTCCTCAAAGACCGCTCCGTCAAGGCGGACAAAATATTGTGGCAGAGCGTGAACTTCACGTTGGAGAAGCAGATTACGCGCAAATTCAAGTTGAATTTCCTCTATTCGTTCCAAGAGTACAACGACTCGCATGGCGTGAATAACATCACATGGAAGTCACATATCTTTGTAGCCGATATGCTCTATAAATTCACACCGACCATCTCCGCTCGTTTGGAGTTGCAGTATCTGCTCTCGCGCGACGACGAGCGAGATTGGATGGCTGCTCTCGTCGAGGTGAACTTTGCACCGCATTGGAGCATATTTGTCAGCGATATGTATAACCATGGTTCGACCAACACCCACTACTACAATGCCGGCGTAAGCTTTACGAAGGCACGCACTCGTGTGCAGCTCGGCTATGGTCGCAACCGTGCCGGCGTAGTATGTTCGGGCGGCGTGTGTCGCAACATTCCGGCCTATACGGGCGCAAACCTTATGATAACCACATCGTTCTAATATGAGAAAGTTTTTAAGATATTTATTTGCGTTGACAACACTTGCTGTGGCCGGTTGTCATGGAGATGTGAATGACCTCGACACGCCGACACCCCCTGCGGGCGATGGTGATGGTGATGGCAGTTCAACCACAAGCGGTTTGGTGTTGAGCATCGACAAGCAGACCATCGAGGCGGATGGTCGCGATGCGGTAACCTTCTCGCTCACGCTCGATGGCGAGGAGTTGATGAATGACGACAAGACGCTCGGCAATGTGCGCATTAAGCACGAGGTGGGCGACATTAAATTGGAACGCTATGCGAAGAGTTTTTCGGCGGTGAGAAACGGCAACTACTCGTTCGTGGCAACATACAAGGGACAGCAGAGCAAAAACTCGGTACACGTCAAGGCGCGTAACCGCGAGAATTACGAACCGTACGGTCAGAAGATTATCGTCTATAAAATGACCGGTACATGGTGCGGATACTGTCCGCAGATGACCGCGGCGTTGAAAAACGTGAGTTCGATGTGGAAGAACAACATGATTGTCGCTGCGCTGCACAATGGCGACCAATTCTCCGTTCCGTCATCGGGCGGAGGCGACCTTGCCGGTGCGATGCTTTCGCGTTTTGGAGGGACCGGATTGCCGTCGTGTGTCTATGATCTTTCGTTCCTCGACGATAAGCGTACGCCGGCCGAAATTGAGGCAAACCTCGAAGAGATATTGCGCGAACAGCCGGCAACCTGCGGTGTGAAGATTTCGCAGGCAATAATGCTCAACGGCACGCTCAACATTTCGGCAGGCATCATCTCGCCGAAAGGTGGCGAGTACGATATGGGCTACATCATTCTGCTCGACAACCAATACTACACGGGTGGTACGGCAACCGACAATATGTACAACGATATTGCGTGTGCCGTGTCGGACAACTTGATGTTGATGAGCGATGCGCGCTTTACCCTGGCTGCGGGAGAGGAGGCAACCAAGCGTTTTTCGGTTAAGGGTCTGCCAACAGATAATGTGGACGATATGCGCGTCGTGGTCTTTGCCCTCTCAAAGCAGGGTGGTAAGACCGTAGTCGATAATGCGAACATCTGCGCTATTGGTAGTAGTGCCGACTATATGGCTGTCGAGTTTATCGATGGCCTTCCCGAGGGCGTAACGCCCGACGACGAGGAGAAGCCGGCAGTGCCGGAGGGTATTTTGCATCTGTCGGCCGATAAAACCACGCTGACGGCAGATGGTACCGATGAGGTGGTGTTCACTGTCAAGTACGGCTCGGAGGATGTGAGTAACGGTCGCACGATGAACCTCATCTACACGCTCGCGGGCGAGCAGACCGATCTTGCTGCGGGAGCCAATCGTTTCAGCACTACCACTCCGGGCACCTACATCTTTAAGGCGCGTTACTACAAGGGTGGTGATATATACTCCGAAAACGAAATTACGCTGACGGCTACCGCGCCAATACATAATGGCACACAGGCATTCCGCCACAAGATGCTCGGCATGCAGTTTACGTCGGTGGGCTGTCCGAATTGCCCGGTGCTCAGCACCGTCATTGCACAGATTCAGCAGGAGCAACCGGCGCGACTTGTGCCGGTGTCGTTCCACCTCGACTATAATATCTCCGACCCGATGAAGGTGTCGATTGCCGATAACTACTACAACGCTCTCGAACCTAATGGATTGCCACGATTCTATCTCGACCTTCGTATTGGCGAGCAGATGACAAGCAACAAGTCGGTCATCGATGCCGAGATGACAAAAACGCTGGCAAACTATCCTCCATCGTGTGGTGTGGCAATCACTACTACGTACGATAAAGCAACGCGCAAACTTACCATAACACCTCGTATTCAGTCGAATACCTCGACGGCGTATCGCTACCTCGTATTTCTTGTCGAGGACGGCATCGAATATAGTCAATACGGCACGACGGGTCGCTACACGCACAATAACGTCGTTCGCGCCGTGCTCTCGGATAATATCTACGGTACGCGTTTCAATGGCGGTGTGGCGCTTACGGCCGGCAAAGATACTCCGCTATCCTCGCCGCTTACGACGACGCTTGCCAGCGATTGGCGTGCAGAGAATATGCGCGTCGTATGTTCGGCACTTACCACACAGAACGGAGGTGTGACATACGCCTGCAATAACACCAATGAGTGTCGCGTAGGCGAGAGTGTCGGCTATGCGCTCGAAGGCGACGAAGGTGAAGGTAACGGTGGAGGCGACAGCGGTGATAACGGAGGTGGCGATGTGAAAAAGTTTAATCGCCACGTAGCGGTATTCGAATTTACGGGCGCATAGTGCTCATACTGTCCGTCGGGCTACCGATTCCTGCAAACTATCATCGAACTGTACTACTCGACCGAAACGGTACACATACTTGCATTCCACGACTCGACAGGTGGCAATGACCCGATGGGTATTCCGCTCACCAATACCATGTACAACCATTTTTCGCTCGGCGGTTATCCGGCATTCGTGGTTGATATGCGTGATGCCTCGACAGAGAAGTCCGATTTGGAGACGATGCTCTCCCGTTCGTTCAAAGAGCATCCTGCAAATTGCGGCATCCGTTTGAGCAGCACCTGTTCGGGAGGAAAGGGTAAAGTGACGGCAGAAGTAGCCGCCTCGGCGAGCGACACCTACCGTATAGCACTCTACCTGCTCGAAGACGGCATTGTGGCAAAGCAGGTGGATAATGGTCTCGAAAAAGCGGAATACGTTCATAATCACGTTGTTCGTACGATGCTCTCTTCGCTCTACGAGGGCGATCGCATCGGTGCGCTTGCGGCAGGCGAGAGCAAGAGTATGCAGTACGACTTTACGATTGACGGAGAGTGGAAGCAGGAGAAGTGCTCAATTTGCGCTGTGGCAATTGATGGCAATGGATACGTGAACAACGTGGCGCTCTGCCCCGTAAACGGAACAACTGAATTTGATTACCAAAAATAATACAAGAAAACCATGATTAAGAATCTACTTAAAATGTTTATCTGTGCAACGCTCGTTTGCAGCATCGCGGTTGCGTGTGGTGACAGTGCCGGTACAGATGACAACGGAGGTGGCAATCAGGAACAACCAAGCGATCCGCAGGAGCCGGAAAATCCTGATGAGCCACAAGAGCCGGAGAATCCCGAAAATCCGGATGACCCGCAACAGCCGGCTGACCCATCGGAGCAGACTCCGGTTGACATCTATCCGGGCATTCCGACCAAAGTTGTATGCTACGAGAACAAGGTGACGGCATCGAATGAGGGTGTGTCGCTCGAAGTTACACGCATCGAGAACAATAATTTCGTATTCGTGGCACGTCCGGGCGAGTTCGTACAGTCGTACCGTCTCGACGTATTCCCGTTGTGCCGTCTCTACAATGCTCTCTTTGAGCAGATGCTTACCGAAGGTAAGAGTGAGGCGTCGGCTCGCGACATCGATACGTGGATTCGCGACTTTGTATTCAACTCGACGGGTGCAGGCGCATACACGTTCGACTCTGAGACCCACGCCGACTATGCTGCGAAGGAGTTCGATTGGATGAATACTTCGTACGCGCAGGCATATATCGTACCTGATGCAGAGTACGTTATCGTGGCGGTCGCTTGCTACGACAAGGCGGGTACGGATGACGGCGAGATGTCTGTTTGCTATGTTCGCACAACCTCCGACTCACTTATCGGCAATCCGCAGGTGGAGATTGATGTTCAGGTAAACTATCGCGCAATGCAGATTACGCACATCCCGAACAACGATTGTAAGTATCTCTATCATTGGTGTTCGAACGAGGACGACTTGATGCCGTACATCAACACCTATGGTCGAAAACTCTATATCGACTTTATGCGTCACGCCATTGGCGACGCTATCGCGGCGTCGGATGTCGATAATCTGTGGTATTACCGCGATTTCGGCCAGAGCGCAAGTTCGGAGGTGCCTATCATGGCAACCGCCATCGCACTCGACGAGAACAAAACTCCGGCGAAGGATTTCAACTCGAAAGTCTTTACGCTGAAACCAATTCCTGAAACACCCGAGGGAAGGGGCGAGATTCGCATCGATGAGAACAAACTTGGAGCAAGCTACTTTTGGTATGAGTACACTATGGCGGAGAACACTCCGTACATGTTCTGGAAGCCATTTTCTCGCGAGCAGGCGGAGTACTACCAGACGCAAGCCTCGGCAGACGAGTTGGCAGCCCTTGCACTGTCGCTCAACGAGGACGGTTGGGGTTTGAAGAACGACAACTACTCGTACAACGAGCAGACCGGCGAGTATGGCAAAATCGGCACCGGTCGTGACATCTGGTTTGCAACACCTGATACGGAATACGTTATCGGCTATATCGCACGTAACCGTGCGCAGGAACTATCGAAAGTTAAGTTTACCGCACCATTCCGCACCAAACCACTCGTTACGAATAACCCGTCGGCTTGTATGTCGGATGCCGAGATGACCGTTACATCGAATGGACGCACGAGCATTACCATTTCGTTCACGTACGACTACGAGAAGCACGCTGGTGTGCGTTTCCAATACATCGAGCCGGTTTTGGATGGCGCAGGTCAGCCATCAAGTGATGCTTCGCGTGAGACGTTCATCTCCTACTTCGGTTTCGGTCTCGACAGCAACACACAAGGTATGGCAATCAACAATTGGAACGCCGAGCCTATTGGTAAGGATTCGTTCACGATGGCCGGCATGACTCCTGGCACAAAGTATCGCTACGCATACATGTGCGAGGACTGGAACGGCGTAGTGGGCGAGGTTAAGTTCGCCGAGGCAACCACCGCAGCAATTGAAGGTGGCAATAATCCGGTGGCGACTATCGACGCACAAATCTCGAATGGTGTGATTAACTTCACCTTCCAGGCAAACGACGATACAGAGAGCATGCAGTACATGATCGGCACGATTGATACCGACAACGACGTGCTCGGCATCAAGCATATCGGCGACGACAGCTACTATACGGCTGACGAGTATATGAAGAAGTGGACGACGGCTTGTATCAACCTTGGTCTGCCGACCTACAATCTCACGGCGACGCTCAGCAACTCGGCAAACGAGAAGTTGGTGGCACTCTGCATCCCATTCGGCGCGAACAGCGTACGCGGTAAACTCGTCTATAAGATTTGGGACGGCACAGCGTTCAAGACGCTCTCGGATTACTATCCTGGCTATACGCCGACGACTGCCGGTGAGAAGCTGGTGATGGCTCCGGCTCACACGAGCAAGGCCGTTCACGCGTCGCAGTTGCGCGTACAGAAGCAGGTGGAGCGCAAGCCACGCGCAAAGCACGAAGTCGAGGAACGTTACGTGCTGGTCGATATGCATCGCCTCGGCAAGCATCCGCACGCAACAATGCAATAGGCCGCCAGCTGAGCCACCCCCCCCAAAAAAAAGAAGGGGCGTGAGTTAGGTCACAGCAAATGTGCCTATATAGCATATAAACATTCAATCAATTCAGTCCGATAAATCAGGAATCGGCAGATATTTAATCCAGAGTCGCGTGCCTGATTCGCGCGACCCAAACAAAAGTTTATTTTCACATGAAGAACTTTTATGCAAACTTCAAATGTGTCCTTTGTACACTCGTAGGTGCTGCGCTCATCGCAACATCGTGCCACGAGCCGTATGATGACACCGAGCTGCGCAACGAGATTGCTGACCTCTTCGCAAAGGTTGAAGCACTCGAGCAGCGCCTCGATGCAGAGGTTGATGCCTTGACTACGCTCATCGCAGCGGCAGAATCGAACCTCACCGAGGCAATCAACTCGAAGACGGTGGTTACTTCGGCTACCGAGAAGGAGGATGGCTCGTGGGAGATTATTCTCTCGACCGGCCAGAAGATTACCGTTCATCCAAAATTCGTTCCTACTCCGCAAGAGCCGGAGAAGAACGAGGGTTGCATCACGGTTATCAAGGAGGGTGATGCCTACTATTGGGCGGTTATTACCAATGGCACGCCGGTTGCAATGACCGACGCAAGCGGTAATAAGATTCCGGTGGGCCACAACACCCAGCCAATGATCGACGTAAACCCAACTACCGGCGAGGTTCGCATCTCGGTTGACGGCGGTGCTACGTGGGTTACGGTAGAGAAGCAGGCCGAGCAGAACGGTGACGTTCAGGAGACCTCTTGCATCTTCACCGGTGTTAAGGATAGCGAGCACAGCGTAGAGTTTATGCTTGCTGACGGTAGCATTATCTCGATTCCGAAGGCAGAGGAGATCGACTTCGGCGTGAAGGCTGGTAAGACCTTCGTCGTACCTGGCGAGAGCGTAGATGTAGCTCTTACGGCTAACAATATCGACGACTTGACGGTAATCGCAAAGCCTGAGGGTTGGAAGGCGACCATAAACGGCAAGATCGTAACCGTTACCGCTCCTAAGCAGGAGGCAATCGACAACGGCTCGGCAGAGTTGGAGGGCGTAATCAAGATTCACGCTTCGGGCAACGACGGCAAGTGTAAGGTTGGCAAGTTGCCTGTTTCGGCTTCGGACAAGTCGGTGATTTTGGCTATCGATGGCGACAAGTTGACCATTTACAACAACACCGGTCTGAGGAGGAGTGGTGTTAACTACGGTATTTCGCGCAGCGCAGATTTCAGCGCAGAGGCAATCGCCGAGGCAAAGAACGAGTACTCGCTGATGGCAATGGAGGCTTACGACCCTGTAACCGAGGTTTCGATTAAGATGCTCTACAACTACCTCGTATTGGAGAATTACGATGATGCAAACCTCGTGGAGCTTCCTGCTGGCGAGTCGTACGTAATTTGGGCTATCGCAGGTAGCGACGATTGGGCACACGTCTATTCGGCAGAGGAGGTTATATATACCCTATTCACACCTCCGTTCCTTAACATCGAAAAGGGTAAGGTAACCTTTAATACGGCAGAGATTAGCGTTGTCGGCGGTGGTTACGATTCGTACATCGTTGGTTCGCTCAATGGCATCAATGTAGAGGAGGCAAAGGCTTCGCTCAAAAACTCGTTCGAGAACTGGCAATATGGTTATGGCGAGTTCGGTGACACCGTTACCGACCTCTACTTCAAGGGTAACGTTACCGACTTCCACTACATGGGCTGGCCAAACGAGATCTACCCTAACACCACCTATTTGGTATATGTTCTCCCGATGACCGAGGGTAAGAGCGGCGGCGACTACAAGTTCGAGGATATCGTATTGTGCGACATCACCACCTCGAACATCGAGGCAGGCGGTTCTGCAACTCTCGAAATCACTGCATCCGAGACAACCTACACTTACATCGATATCAACATCACGGGTTCGAGCAATACCGCGATTATCTATGCAGCTCCGCTGTCGGAGGATGAGATGAAGCAGTACAGTACGGATGAGGCATTGCTCGAGTACGTTATCGCTTACTGCACCGAGTACTCCCAGATTCAGATGGGCAACACGGGTTCGGCATACATCTCGTCACTCACTCCGGGCGAGAGCGCATACGTAGCAGCTATTGCAGTTGACGAGAATGGTAAGTACAGCAAGCTCTACAAGGAGAAGTTCTCCGCCAAGTCGCTCGCATTCAACGAGTCGTTGAAGGTTAAGATTGACGAGCAGGCTTCGACGGTAGGTATTTCGACGGCTAAAATCAAGGTTTCGACCGAGGGTGGCACGGCTGTTAAGTATCGCTACCTTGTAACCGAGACCGGTGGTTACTATTGGAACAGTATGGGCAGCGTAGCGGCAGCCGAAGGCACCATTGCAATTTCGACCAGCTACTACATCCAGGAGATTGGCGTAGATGAGCTCGTTGATGGTTGCATCGCTGTTTCGGACCTCGAAACCGGCTCGGAGCACATCTTCGTAGTTTTGGCATTCGACGCCGAGGGCAACCCATCGCGTGCAACGTCGATGCTCTTCACTCCATCGCTTCCTGAGTATCCGCTCATCCGTAGCACCAACGAGGCATACGCAGCAGCAAAGCCGACTTACAGCTTCAACGTTGTATGGAATGGCGATATCGGTTGCTTCGATATTGCGTGCGACATCACTCCGGCAGCAGGCACCCAGAAGTATTGGGTTGCAGGCCTTGGTCAGGAGTATCTCTCGTCGGATAGCGCCGCAAGAGACGCCGTTAACTATCTCCTCCTCAAAGAGGGTCAGTACTATGGTAGCGAGGCATTTACTTCGGCAGCTACCTACAACGGCACTTATATCTTCGATGTAAACTCGAACCTTTGGATTACCTGGATGGATGCACAGGGCAACTACTACGAGTGTATTCGTGAGCCAATCTTCAAGTGGAACTACGTAGAGAAGACCGCAGCAGAGTGGACCGCATCGGAGCCAACCGTAACTGCTTCGCTCAGTGGCAACACATTGTCGTACACCGTAACTCCTGGTGCAGGTGCAACGAAAGTGTGGATCTTTGCTCATCCATACCGTCTCTACTACGAGGACAATACCTTGACATATATGATGACCCTCAATCCGGAGTGCATCGCAAGCGAGACCGCATACAGCGGCACGCTCGACATGGCAACCGCCGAGTCTCACATATATGTAGCATGGACCGACGCAGCCGGTAATCTCTACCAGGCGAAGGACGTTGCTTTGCAGTAGTCTTCCATGAGAGTCAGTGCTTCGGCACTGCTACATAAATGAATATAGCCGATTGCGATGCAGTCGGCTATATTTTTTGTGAAATCACTCTATGTTTTAATGCTTACTTTGCCGGAGCAGACTTTTATTCTGATTTTATGTACTAATTTTGACCAATAAGCCCCAATAGGCCCCAATAAGCCGCGAATTCTCTATACACGAAAAAAGGAGTACGAATCCGTACTCCTTTTTGTAGTGGATAGGGGATTCGAACCCCTATGTCGTGCGTGAGAGGCACGTATCCTAGCCCTTAGATGAATCCACCATTGCGCTAATTGCGAGTGCAAATATAGGGCAAAAATTTTATTCTGCAAAAAAAAATGTAAAAAAATGTAAGTTTTCTGCAAAAATGGGCAGAAGTACACTCCGGAAAGCTATCTTCTGCCCACTGTTTGTCGATTATTTACCCTCGCTAACGCACATCTGCTCCATGCGCAACAGTGTGAGTACGGAGTCGTAGGTGCAGTTAATCCAGAAGGTCGGTTTATAGTTGAGGCGCAGACGCCATGTTGTCGGGATTTTGCCCGTATTGACACACTGCACGACCGTTATGTTGTCGATAAGTGCCTTGGCTTTGGCAAACATCAACTCGTCTCCTGTTTGCTCGTATAGGTCGAGCATCGCTCCTGCTACGTTGCAGGCACTATTGTCCACCGGCATAGCGTATTTATACTGTTCGAACACACACGGACAAGCGTCGCGACACAGCCCATTTTTGTCGCGTGGCTGGTCCCAATATACGAATTGGTCTTCACTGAAACGCACCAATTCGTAGCAGGTGGCCACCTCTTCGTCAGTCGCGTCGCGTTGGAGCAGATACGAGCCGTAAGGGGCTGCGGTGCAGTTGGTGAGATTTTCGTACGGTTGCAGACCGAGCACCGTAACATCCTCGAACTGTCCCGTCATATCGAAACGCACCAGAATATGCTCCTTCATCCACTCTTCGCCACGACGACGTGCTTCGGCATACTGTGGCATGTTGTAATCACGCTCCAAACGCCACAGATAGCGCAACAGCGGAGCGAGCATCGCGCGACTGTTGTTTACGGGTTCGCCCGTCGTAAAGTCGAGTTTGATGTGCCACGAGCCGTCGGCATTTTGTAGACGCATATATGTATCGGCAATGCCTTTGGCGTGGTTCAGATAGCGTTCGTCGCCCGTCGCGTCGTAGAGGTCGAGCAGGGCTTCGCCCGCAGCGGAGGCCTCCATAGTCATTGTTTTGCCACGATTCCACTCCTCCTTCGATGCCGCAAGTTCCTTGTAGTATGTCGGTGGGAAATACGCAAGTGGCTCTCCCTCCTTGCGACTCTGTGCGATGAGAAACTCTGCTGCGTTGCGAGCGATGGCGATTGCTTCGTCGTGCAGATGTGGCAGTTCGCGTGCAAGCAGAGTCTCGACCTGGATAGTCGCACCGATAATTTTGCACGGATAGGTGTTATGCGGGTAGGTCATGTCGGGCAATACAGACTCCTTCCAATGCTGAATCTGTGGCATCGTATGTACATAGAGCATACCCATCACCGCTGCATCGCGATATCCGCGCACGGGAGCGTGATATGGCGGATGGAAGCCGAAGTCGCGAAAGAAGGTGCGTTCACCAGCACAACCTACGATTTGGCCCGTCTCGTTCATGCCCTCAACCGTAAGCGTTACGGTGCTACCTTCTGGAATGTCGTTCCATACGGGCGAGAGCGGTTGCTGTGGCGTCTCTGCGCGAAACGACCAACAACCACCATCGGTGCTCTTTATGGTGTATAGGTATTCTACTGCGCCCTCCGTCGTGCAAAAGTCGAACGATGGAGCGTACATAAATTTCTTTGAAAATCCGTTCCAGAACGGACGTCCTTCGCCCCCTGCATGAACGGGCGTAAGATACTCTTCGGCAGCACGCTCACCGAGCCTATCGTTGTTGTTTCGTAATTGGGTACAACCAATCGTCGCGCACGCGAGCGCGAGCATAATTAAAATGTGTCGCATGCGAAAAGTTTACTCTTTTGTGGTTGGTTCTTTCGTCTCTTCGGCTGGGTCGTTTTTGCCGTCCACGCCCTCGCGGAACGAGCGAACACCCTTGCCGATGCCACGCATCAGTTCAGGAATTTTCTTGCCTCCAAAGAGTAACAATACGAGAAGGACGATAAGCAGAATCTCCGTACCGCCGATGTTGCCGAACAATAAAAGTTTTATCATATACTTTTGTTTTTTTGTCTGTTAATGTTGAATCTACGTTGCTTTGTTGTTGAGGACTCGTTAGTCGATTTTTACCTTCTTCATCGAGATACGGCTCTTTTCGGCCTTGAAACCGATAACGTGGCTCTCAATCGAAGCGTCGATGGTGCTCGACAACTTCGTAGGGTCTTGTGCTGCAACAGCCTCCACGAAGTCGCGTGCCAACGCGTGGTCGCCGCCACCGTGACCGGCGTGCTTGTACTCGCCGAGCTCCTTGATATCCTTGTGCCAAACCTTCTTTTTCGAGGTGCGGAACTCGTAGAGTGTGAATTGCTTACCATCGCCCTCGATAAAACCTGTCGTACCCATAATGCGGGTGCGACGACCGCCCCAAGGCGTGAAAGCATCCATCGTAAAGCTGGCTGTTATGCCACCCTCGAATAGCATCGTCGTAACGTAGTGGTCCGGTTGGTTGTTGTCGCACTTATAGACACAGCGTCCGTATTCGGTCGTGCGAATCTTCTCCATAATCGCCTGTTCGTCTTTGCGGTCAGGAAGGTCGAATACGCCGAGGTGACGTTTGCGACGAACGTAGATGTCGATGGCCGAATAAGGGCAAGAGGCCTCGTGCGG
This sequence comes from Alistipes sp., assembly GCA_017654125.1. Taxonomy (GTDB): domain Bacteria; phylum Bacteroidota; class Bacteroidia; order Bacteroidales; family Rikenellaceae; genus Alistipes. The sequence goes on from JAFNYX010000069.1 coordinate 34,666, forward strand.
ACAGCCGTCCGTACAACGTGCAGGTGCGCCCGCCGGAGCGTTCTCCGGTCGGAAATGCATCAGAGTACCTTCGGCCGATATTTGCAGACACGGACGATCGACAATCCAACGAATGATGTCAAGGTCGTGGCACGATTTGGCGAGGATGATAGGCGTCGTCTTTTTCGAGTCGCGCCACTTGCCGCGCACGTACGAATGGGCCATGTGTGCATACTGAATCGGCTCCATGTGCTGGATGCTGACCAGATCGCCAATCAAGCCCGACTGAACAGCTTGGCGCATGGCGATAAAGTATGGAGCGTAGCGCAGCACGTGACAAATGGCTACGATACGGTTGTATTTCTTTGCTTGTGCAAGAATCGCCTTACACTCCTTTTCGGTTTGTGCTGCCGGCTTTTCGAGCAGTACGTTGTAGCCCATTTCGAGAGCCTTCATGCATGGCTCGAAATGGAGATTGTCGGGCGTTGCGATGATGACCGCATCGGCAAACTTCTCGCGTGCGAATACGTCGTGGAAGTCGCCAAAACAGTTCTCCGCAGGGATATTGTGTGCCTTGCGGGTGCGGCTTTTGCGGAAATTGTTGGTGTCGGCCACACCGACGATTTTCATTGTGTCGGGAAACTGACTTGCGTACTTGCCGTATGTCGTACCGCGCGAACCGGCACCGATGATGATTGCCGTAATCGGATGGTCGGTTTGCGCTTTCAGTGGACGTACCGGAAAGTCGAGGTCCGGATGTGTGCGGTTTGGTTTGGCGGCAGGTGTTGCAGAGGTTTCTGCCGTCATTGCATTTACATCCACACCGATAATCGATGCGCCGACGGTTAGCATACCGAGCCGTTTGAGAAACTCTTTTCTATTCATATTTAGAGCCTGTTTTAGATTTTATTTCAGGGGTTATGGGTTGCTGTTTGAGTTGTTTTGATCCTCTTTTCGTTTTCACAAAGATAGTAAAAAAGAGGAATATTTCTATATGTTTTGGCTATAAAAATAAAATTTTGCCGAAATATTACCGGTATTTGAATATTTTTTCAAAAAATCGTCGGTTGTATGATTGCGTGTGGTGTGTTGCGTGGTGGTTTTGTCCTCCGGGCAAAGACGAAAAATGCATACATCACATAATATATATTGTATATAAGCAACCAATTTCGTATCTTTGCGCCCGATTTTTTGTACAAATAGCTGACGTATGGATACTTTACAAGCAATCATTTTGGGAATTATTCAGGGACTGACCGAGTTTCTGCCGGTATCGAGCAGTGGCCATTTGCAACTTGCGAACGCACTGCTTGGAACATCGCTCGATCCGGAGGCAGATTTGACCTTCGGTTTGACGCTCCACGCCGCTACCGTTTTGAGTACGATTGTGGTGTTGTGGCGCGAGATTTGGCTCTTGCTCCGTGGTTGTTTTTCGCGTACGTTTACCGAGGAGCAGGCTTATGTACTGAAAATCGTTATCTCGATGATTCCGATTGCTGTTGTCGGATTCTGTTTTATGGAGTTTGTCGAGCAGGCCTTTTCGTCGCTGCTCGTGGTGGGCCTGATGTTGCTTCTTACCTCTGCTCTTTTGTCGTTTGCATATTATGCAAAGCCACGCGAGAAGAGCAATATATCATATCGTGATGCATTCGTTATCGGTCTGGCGCAGGCGGTGGCTGTAATGCCGGGCTTGTCGCGTTCGGGCACAACCATTGCAACGGGTCTGTTGCTCGGCAATCGTAAGGATACGGTGGCGCAGTTCTCGTTCCTTATGGTGTTGCCTCCGATTTTGGGGAATGCGCTGCTCGATGTTGTGAAGGGTGAATTTGGTGGCGGAGTTGATGCGTTGCCACTCGTGGCGGGCTTCTTTGCGGCTTTTGTGACGGGTTGCCTCGCGTGTCGTTTTATGTTGGAGATTGTCAAACGCGGAAAACTCGTTTGGTTTGCTGCATATTGTGCTGTGGCGGGCGCGTTGGCAACGATTCTCTATTTTGTTTAGCAGATGAAGGAACTCAAAGATGTAAAGTTGGTCGAGGAGGGCTACGTTGCCGTTATCGACAAACCGTTGGAGTGGACCTCGACGGATGTGGTGCGTAAGGTTAAATTTCGTCTCAATCGCAAGGGCTATCGCAAAATCAAGGTCGGCCATGCCGGTACGCTTGACCCGCTTGCTACGGGTGTGTTGCTTGTCTGCATCGGTCGAGCGACAAAGCGTGTCGATGAGTTGCAGGCCGAGCGCAAGGAGTATGTTGCGGAGTTGATGCTTGGTGCGACGACTCCGAGCTACGATATGGAGCATCCGGTCGATCGAACTTTTCCGACCGACCATATAACGCGCGAAAAGGTGGAGGAGGCGTTGCGCTCGCTCACGGGCGAACGTTTGCAAGCGCCGCCAATCTACTCGGCAAAGAAGGTTGAGGGTGTGCGTGCCTACGAGTTTGCACGTGCGGGCGAAGAGGTTGAACTGCGCAAGGCGTTGATTAACATCTATTCGATTGTGCTTGAAGAGTATGCACTGCCGCAAATACGTATTCGTGTTGAATGTAGCAAGGGCACCTACATCCGTTCGCTTGCGCAGGAGATTGGCGAGGCTCTTGATAGTGGAGCATATCTGACATCGCTGCGCCGTACGAAGAGCGGCGAATATGATGTGGCGAATGCGGTACAATTGGATGATTTTTTGAAAAAAATCGACGAGTGTGAAACAAAACTCTAAATTTTTCGTAAATATTTAGACTGCGTTTTTTTTGAAAACGGTCAGCGCGCGAGAAATTGGAGTGGAAAACCGACGCTTTGGAGTGTAGAAACAGGAGGAAGAGACTATCGTAGAGGAAAGATAGGAAAATAGGAGTGGAGAAATAACAATATCACAATATGAAGTTATCACAATACGGATTCGAATTTTCGCCCGAACTTATAGCCAAGTATCCGGCGACATATCGAGACGATGCGCGTATGATGGTCGTGCATCGCGACACAAAGACAATCGAACATCGTACGTTCAAGGATATCCTGGACTATTTCGATGAGAACGATCGCTTTGTTTTCAACGACACGAAGGTATTTCCGGCACGCCTCTATGGCAATAAGGAGAAGACCGGAGCCGAAATCGAGATATTTTTGTTGCGCGAACTCAATCATGACCTGCGTTTGTGGGATGTGTTGGTGGATCCGGCGCGTAAAATCCGTATCGGCAATAAACTCTACTTCGGCGAGGACGATATTCTGGGTGCAGAGGTTATCGACAATACCACATCGCGCGGTCGTACGTTGCGTTTCTTGTTCGATGGCTCGTACGAGGAGTTTAAGGAGACGCTCTTCCGTCTGGGTGAGACACCGCTGCCGCGTTGGGTGCGTCAGCAGGTCGAGCCGGAGGATGCCGAGCGTTATCAGACTATCTTTGCCGAGAAAGAGGGCGCGGTAGTAGCTCCGACGGCGGGTATGCACTTCTCGAAGCACTTGCTCAAACGTATGGAGATTAAGGGCGTCGAGCGTTCGTTTGTGACGCTGCACGCCGGCTTGGGTAACTTCCGTACGGTCGATGTGGAGGATCTTTCGAAGCATAAGCTCGACTCCGAGCAGTATTTCGTAACCGAGGAGGCAGCCGAGCAGATTAACTCAACCAAGCGCAATGGCCATAAAATTGTGGCAATCGGTACGACTGTGATGCGTACGCTCGAAACAGTTGTTTCGACCCACGGTATGATTAAGTCGCAGAATGGTTGGACCAACAAATTCATCTTTGCTCCGTACGACTTTACGGTTGCCGATGCAATGGTGTCGAATCTCCATCTGCCTGAATCGACGCAACTTATGATGGTTGCCGCCTTCGGTGGCTATGACCTCATTATGGATGCTTACAAACAGGCGATTGCGGAGGGCTATCGTTTTGGAACGTATGGCGACGCGATGCTGATTTTGTAATCGGTTATTTGAAAAAATTTCGTATCTTTGCAAACAAACAAAACAAGGCAGCGATGGCAAAACATAAAATTCTCTATATATGTCAGGAGATAGCTCCTTACCTTCCGGAGAGTGAGCCGGCTCTGTTGTGCCGCCAACTTTCTCAGGCAATGCAGGAGCAGGGTAACGAGATTCGTACCTTTATGCCGCGTTACGGCTGTATCAACGAGCGCCGCAACCAACTGCACGAGGTGATTCGCTTGTCGGGCATGAACCTTATCATCGACGATAACGATCATCAATTGATAATCAAAGTGGCTTCGATTCCGGCAGCCCGAATTCAGATATATTTCATCGATAACGACGATTTCTTCTCGCGCAAGGCGGTACTGACCGATGCCGAGGGTGTCGAGTTTGCTGATAACGACGAGCGTATGGTCTTCTTCGCACGTGGTGTGTTGGAGACGGTCAAGAAGTTGCGCTGGACGCCGGATGTGGTTCACTGCCACGGCTGGTTCTCGTCGATTGCACCGGTGTATCTGCGTAAGGTGTTCGATGACGACCCGATATTCCACGATGTGAAGATTGTTACGTCGCTCTACGACGACCGTTTCTCGACTCCGTTGCAGCCGACACTGCGCCAGAAGATTGAGAGCGAAGGAGTGGAGGATGAAAATTTGTCGATTTTGAATACGCCTTCATACGAAAATCTCTATCGCTACGTTATGACTCATATCGACGGTGTGATAGCCGGCTCGGCTGCGGTTGATGCCGCGCTGCTGGATGAGGCACGTGCCGCAGGCAAGCACGTTCTCGAATATCAATCGCCCGACGAAGAGGGATTTTATGAAAATTACAATCGTTTTTATGATGAACTGTTTTAAGCTGCGTTCGGTCGCAGTCAAATTATCGGGTTTCGTGGCATCGCTGGCGCTGATGGCAGCCTGCTCGGCAGATGTGGATCCGGAGCTCGGTTTCGATATTCTTCCCGAAAATCAGAAATTGGAGATGCGCCACCTGACCTTCAAGGGTGGAAAGGTTATCTCGTTTGTCAAGGGTAGCACGGCGAATGAAGATGGTATTGTCGGTGGCGAGTATGTGGAGCGCGACGGTAAGTTCTTCGAGACACGCCTCTATCAGACCGATTCGATGCTCTCGTCGAATGTGAATCTTGGTTACCTTGGTGTCGAGCGTAGTGACACGTTCGGTATGCGAAAGGCTGCGTTTGCAACGACGATGATTTTTATGAATACGGTCGATAAGGAGACGGGTTTTGGCTATAAACCGATTTTCGACACGTTGAAGATTGCACTCTCGATTACGAACTACGGTGCCGATACGCTGACGCCGGTGCGCTATAACGTCTATGAATTGAAGCGTCCGCTCTACCGCAATGTCGTAAAGCCGGATGCAGAGGTTGATGATACGGTGGCATATGCCAATTGCGACTTGCTGGCGGCACAGATGTACGACCCGCAGAAGCCGATCTTCACGTTCACCTTCCCGGATGGCATAAAGACGGGTCCGACCTATATCAGTACCGTTCCGATGACACCGGTGGATATGTCCACAAAGGAGCGTGATGGTTATGATGGTCAGACGTGGGACTTTGTGCGTCGTCTGATGCTCATTCCGGAGGATTATGCTACGAACAAAGAGTGGGATGGCTATGCTCGCGATAAGGATAGTTTGTACAGCGACGAACAAGCGTGGGCTAACCACTTCTTCGGTCTCTATATCGAGCCGGTTATGGAGTCGGTGGCGAAGGATAAGCGCGGTTCGATTTACGGCTTCGATTTGGGCGCTTCGGGCTTGATTTTCTTCGGTCGTAACCGTAACGAGAAGGATCCGACGATGATTCAGGACTCGATAGGCGTAAATTATGCTTTCTACGACTCGTCGGTTGCCGAGTATGATGTTTATGGCAATATTTCGCGAGATACGATGAATATGTCGGTCAATAAGATTGCTCACGACTATTCGGAGGGCTTGACTCGTACGCCATCGTTGCTCGGTGAGATTAACATGGCGGCTTACGATAAGGCGGGCAACCGCGTACCACGCTCGCAACGCGACCTGGTGCCGAACGATAAGTTGGATGTTTGCGTTGTTGAGGGTATGGCGGGAGCAACGACCGAGCTCTGCTTTACGGATGAGTTCCTCGAAGAGTTGCGTTCGCTGACGCTTGCCGAGGATGGTTCGCAGCACCGCACTATCGGTGTAAACCAGTGTCTGCTGACGGTCTATTTGAAGGGTGCCGACTACGATTGGGAGATGACGCAGAGCAATGCAATGGCTTTGGTGCCACTGCTCAATTCGTCGCTTGCGCGTTTGGGCTCGTACATGAATCTGGGCAAGAAGACCGTAGGCCGACTCTCTCCGATTCCGGATTATAACTATGCCTATGAGGTGCAGAATAAGGATACGTCGCTCAATTATGACGGCCATCTTAACCGTAGCCGTGCTTGCTATGTGATGGATATTACGGCTTATATGCAGCAGTTGTATAACTATGTGGCAAAGCTCGAAGATGTTAAGGATTTCGACGAGACGAAGTGTTCGCGAGCAATCTACCTTGGTCCGGATGCTACCGCACCATATATGTTCGATCGAACGCTTATTCAGGGTGCAGAGGGTCAGTCGCCGATTCATTTGGAGCTGACTTATACGATGATTAAATAGAATATTTAATATACGGAATATGACGAAACCTAAGTCCTCGCTTAGGTTTCGTTGTGTCTGAAACGAAAAAGATAGAGGAGAGAAAGCAGATATGCATGAAAATTTGGTAATTGTCGAGTCTCCGGCAAAAGCAAAGACAATCGAGAAGTTTCTCGGAAAAGATTTTGTGGTCAAATCGAGTTTCGGCCACATCCGTGACCTCTCGAAGAAGGGACTCGGAATAGATATTGCGGAGGGTTACGCTCCACAATACGAAATATCGTCTGATAAGAAGCGTGTTGTGGAGGAGCTTTCGCGTTTGGCGCATCAGGTGCAGAACGTTTGGCTTGCATCCGATGAAGACCGCGAGGGAGAGGCGATTGCTTGGCACTTGACTGAGGTGCTCGGTCTGCCTATCGATCGTACGAAACGAATCGTGTTTCACGAGATTACGAAAAATGCCATCCTTCGCGCCATTGAGTCACCGCGTCATGTTGATATGAATTTAGTCAATGCTCAGCAGGCTCGTCGCGTGTTGGACCGTCTTGTTGGTTTCGAGCTTTCGCCGATTCTGTGGAAGAAGGTACGTCCGGCGCTCTCGGCAGGTCGTGTGCAGAGTGTGGCGGTACGTCTGATTGTCGAGCGTGAGCGCGATATTATTTCGTTTGTCAGCACATCGTACTATCGTGTTGTGGCGCAATTCTACTCGCCGGACGATAGCGCGAAGACGCTCTTCAAGGCGGAGTACTCGCAGCGTTTCGCAACCAAGCAGGAGGCGATGGCGATGCTCGAAGGATGCAAGCAGGCTGTCTTCACCGTCGAGCATAGCGAACTCAAACCTACGAAGCGTTATCCGGCGCCACCGTTTACGACTTCGACCTTGCAACAGGAGGCGGGTCGTAAGTTCGGTATGTCGGTTTCGCAGACGATGTCCGTGGCACAGCGACTCTACGAGCAGGGTTTGATTACGTATATGCGTACCGACTCGGTGAACCTTTCGCAGTTGGCAATCAATGCTTGTAAGGCGGAGGTGACGGCGCTGTTTGGCGAAAAATACTCGTCGCCACGTAACTATACCACCCATAGCAAGGGCGCGCAAGAGGCGCACGAGGCAATTCGTCCGTCGTATATCGACCGCCGAGAGATTGAGGGTTCGGCCGTCGAGAAGCGTCTCTATGATTTGATTTGGAAACGTACGGTTGCTTCGCAGATGGTGCCGGCGGATATCGATCGCACGACCATTACAATTGCGGTTTCGGGTAGCAACGACAAGTTTGTTGCTACGGGCGAGACTCAACGTTTCGATGGCTTTCTGCGTCTCTATTCGGAGAGTGTAGAGGATGGCGAGGCGGAGCATGGTGAGCAGGCCGTATTGCCGGCTTTGGCTGATGGTGCAACGCTTGTTGCACACTCGATTCTCGCTACCGAACGCTTTACGCAGCCACCGTTGCGATATAACGAGGCGTCGCTTGTTAAGCGTTTGGAGGAGCTTGGTATTGGCCGTCCTTCGACCTACGCTCCAACCATCTCGACCATCATTGCTCGCGGTTATGTCGAGAAGTCTGCTCGTCCGGCACAGAAGCGCAACTTCACGCAACTTACGTTGCGCGGAACGAACATCACGGAGCGTGTATCGACGGAGAGTTATGGTGCGGAGAAAAACCGACTCTCGCCGACCGATATCGGTATGGTGGTGAATGACTACTTGGAGTCGCAGTTCGGAATGATTATGGACTACAACTTTACGGCTAACGTCGAGAAGGAGTTCGACCGTATTGCCGAAGGCGAAATTAAGTGGAATAAGATGATTGACGACTTCTATGGTCCGTTCCATCAGATGGTAGATGATGCAATTGGTACGCAGTCCTCGTCGCATCAGCAGTCGCGCGTGTTGGGTGTGGACCCTGCGACGGGTCGTGCTGTGAAGGCGCGTATCGGTCGTTATGGCCCGATGGTAGAGATTGAGGCGCCGGAGAACGAGAAGCCACACTTTGCATCGCTCAAAAAGGGTCAGCTCATCGAGTCGATTACGTTGGAGGAGGCGCTCGAACTGTTTGCTCTGCCACGTACGGTGGGCGTACTCGGCGAGGAGGAGGTTGTTGTCGGTATCGGTAAGTTTGGTGGCTATGTGCGCCATGGTAAGATGTTCGCATCGCTCGGTAAGGGTGACGACCCATATACGGTGTCGTACGAGCGTGCAGTCGAGTTGCTCGACGCGCAGAAACAGCAAAACGAGGCGGCAAACACTCCGTTGAAAATATTTGCGGAGGATAAGGCTCTTGCCATTAAGAATGGTCGTTATGGCGCATATATCGCCTATAAGGGCAAGAACTATCGTCTGCCAAAGGGTGTAAAGCCGGAGAGTGTGACGTATGATGAGTGTATGAAGATTGTAAATACAACCAAAAAATAGAAGAAAACCTATGAAAAAGAGAATTTTAGCGATGTTGCTCGCCGTGGCTCTCGTTTTGCCGGTTGCGGCACAGGAGAAGGCTGCACAGGATCAGGGCTACAAGTTCACCGATGGTAAGATGGTGAAGGGTACTTCCGTAAAGAATCAGTTCCGTAGTGGTACCTGCTGGTGTTTTTCGGCACTCTCGTTTTTGGAGAATGAGATTATGCGTGCCGGTGGTGAGGAGATGGATCTCTCGGAGATGTGGATTGTCCGTAACGTATATTTCGAAAAGGCTGTGAAGTATGTGCGTCTGCACGGTGCGCTCAACTTTGCGGTTGGTGGTGCATTCCACGATGTTACGGAGGGTATCAAGAAGTATGGTATCGTTCCACAGGAGGTATATACCGGTATGAACTATGGTACGGAGTTGCCTCACTTCAACGAGATTGATGCCGTGTTGAAGGCGTATGTCGAGGCGATTATCAAGAATCCTAACAAGACGCTCACGACCGCATGGCAGGCAGGTTTGAATGGTATTCTGGATGCATATTTCGGAGTGATGCCGGAGAAGTTCACTTATAAGGGTAAGGAGTACACTCCGAAGTCGTTTGCAGAGTCGTTGCCGATTGATATGAACGACTATGTTTCGCTTTCGTCGTTCACGCACCATCCGTTCTACGAGCAGTTCGTTATTGAGGTGCCGGATAACTGGATGTGGGCGAGCGTGTATAACCTTCCACTCGAAGAGATGATGGCGTGCGTGGATGCTGCATTGGAGAATGGCTATTCGGTAGGTTGGGCTTCTGATGTATCGGAGAAGGGTTTCAGCCGTACGAAGGCAATCGCTATTGTTCCGGAGGATAACGTGGATAATATGAGCGGTACGGATGCCGAGCGTTGGGGTGCAATGACCGAGCGCGAGCGTAACGAGGCGTTGTATAGCTTCGATAAGCCTGGTAAGGAGAAGAAGATTACCCAGCAGATGCGCCAGACGGCTTACGATAACTACCAGACCACCGATGACCACGGTATGGTAATCGAAGGTACGGCTACCGACCAGTGTGGTAATCCGTATTTCAAGGTTAAGAACTCGTGGGGTGTACGTCCGCCGTATAATGGATACTATTACTTCTCGCGTCCGTTCGTCGAGTATAAGACGATGTCGGTGATGATTAACAAGAATGCACTTCCAAAGCAGATTTGCAAGAAGTTGGGCTTGTAAGAGAGTTGTTTATTGAAATCTTGGGCTGGTGCGACATTGTTGCCGATGCAGCCGCAGAATAGACAAAACGACCGATTGTTCCAAAGGAGGACAATCGGTCGTTTGTTTTTGCACGCGCGCGAGTGCGATTACTTTATAAAGAGTATCTCTCGATATTTAGGGAGTGTCCAAATCTGGTCATCGACAACCTCTTCCAAGCGGTCGATGTGATCGCGGATTTTGCCGAAATATACCGCCACGGTGTCGTGGTAAGCAATTGCACGCTGACGAATATCCTCGATGCGGTTGGCGCGCTTGCGACACTCGATCATCTCATTGACGAGCGTGATGATGGTCGCCGTGCGGTCCTGGATGTTCTGTATGAGTTCGGTGTCGGTTTTGGCGTCGAGACCGAGTTGATGCATCTTCCATACTTTATCGAGCAATACGCCTTCGTACTTCGAAGCAATCGGTACGATGTGGTTCAGGGCGAGGTCGCCGAGTACGCGTGCCTCAATCTGAATCTTCTTGACGTACATCTCGCGCTTGATTTCGGCGCGTGCCTCCAACTCTATCTTATTAAATACACCTGTGTGCTCGAATAGTCGAATTGTGCGTTCGTCGAGCAGACGGTCAAAGTTGAGCGGGGTGGATGTTTCGCAGTCGAGACCCCTGCGAGCTGCCTCCTTGCGCCACTCGTCCGAATATCCGTTGCCGTCGAAACGAATTGGCAGACATTCGTTGATGATTTCGCGTACGGTCTCGTAGATGGCCTTTTCCTTCTTTACTCCGCCCTCGATGCGTTCATCCACACGATGTTTGAACTCTGCGAGCTGCTCGGCTACGGCAGCATTGAGGACAATCATCGCTTCGGCGCAGTTGTCAGATGCGCCTAATGCGCGGAATTCGAAGCGGTTACCCGTAAACGCGAAAGGCGACGTACGGTTGCGGTCCGTGTTGTCGAGGAGCAACGACGGAATCTGTGTGAGACCGCTCATGCGGAATGCGTTCTTTGAGTCGAAGCGTATATCGGTATCGCCGTGTGACGACGCAATCTTGTCGAGCACGGAGGAAACCTGCGTGCCGAGGAATGTCGAGATTATGGCCGGTGGTGCCTCTCCGGCACCGAGTCGCTGCTCGTTTGTGGCGGTCATTACGGATGCTTTGAGTAGGCCGTTGTGGCGATATACGGCAGCAATCACATTCACGAGGAAGGTGATAAATTGCAGATTCTCGAATGCTGTCTTACCCGGACTGAGCAGATTGACACCCGAATCGGTGCCGAGCGACCAGTTGTTGTGCTTGCCCGAGCCGTTGATGCCCTTGAATGGCTTTTCGTGCAGCAGCACTCGGAAGTGGTGGCGTGTTGCAACTTGATGCATAACGGTAATGAGCAGCTGATTGTGGTCGTTGGCAAGGTTTGCCTCCTCGTAAATTGGAGCTACCTCAAATTGGTTGGGAGCCACCTCGTTATGGCGCGTTTTGAGCGGAATGCCGAGTCGCAGGCACTCGTATTCAAGATCCTTCATGAATGCGAGTACGCGCGATGGAATAGCGCCGAAATAGTGATCGTCCAACTGCTGGTTTTTTGCTGCCTCGTGGCCCATCATCGTACGTCCGGTCTGTATCAAATCGGGACGAGCCGAGTAGAGCGAGTCGTCAATAAGGAAGAACTCCTGCTCCCAGCCGAGGTATGAAAAGACGCGCTCGACACTCTTGTCGAAGTAGCGACACACGTCGGTAGCTGCCTTGTTTACGGCCGAAATCGAACGTAAAAGCGGTGTTTTGTAATCCAATGCCTCGCCCGTATAGGAGATGAAGAGTGTCGGGATACAGAGCGTCGTATCGACGATAAATGCCGGCGACGTAGGGTCCCATGCCGAGTATCCGCGAGCCTCAAAAGTGTTGCGAATACCGCCACTCGGGAACGACGAAGCGTCGGGCTCTTGCTGTGTGAGCACCTTGCCCGAGAACTCTTCAAGCATGCCTCCATTGCCATCCGTTTCACCGAACGAATCGTGTTTTTCGGCTGTTCCACCCGTCAATGGTTGGAACCAGTGGCAATAGTGGTCGGCTCCGTTCTCTAATGCCCATTGGCGCATGCCTGCCGCAATGGCGTCGGCGATGCCTTGCGAGAGGGGAGTGTTATTCTCGATGGTTGCAATGAGAGCTTCGTAGGTCTGCTTGCTCAAATATTTACGCATCTGTTTGCGACCGAAAACGCGCTCGCCGAAGTAGTCGGACGGATTGTTGCTCGGTGCTTTAACCTCTACCGCCTTGTGCGACAGAGCGGTCTCCAACATTTTGAATCGTAGAAGTGACATGCTTTTGTCTGTTTTATGTTTCGTTTTGCTTTGTGCTGCAAATATAGTGCGTTTTTGGTGAAGTTGTTTGTTTTTAGTGAAGTTTTTTTGCTAAAATTGTGACGGTTTATCGAAAAACAATAATATGTGTTTTGTGTATATATTGAAAAACAATAAATGGTATTTGATTTTGAATTGAAAATCAAAAATGATTTTTTGCCCTATTGTATTTTTCGTATTCCCTAAATTCTCTACCCACCCCTAACGATATGTACCCTATAAAGGAGACTTTTAACTTTTATTTTTTAATTTTTAATTAAAAGCATGGCTGACTCTCGAAAATTATTGCTAACTTTACGCGCATTTTGAAGTGATGCGCGAGAGTGGTGTTGGCGCGAGTGGCGCAAATGCGTGTGGATGGATGTGCAAAATGCAAGGTGTAAACGAAAAAATCAATAAAACCCTAAACAATAAAAACAACAAAAAATTATGGCAACAACCAATCGTGAAAAGTTATTTGCCGAGTTTCCTGGTGTCTCGACCGAGACTTGGGAGGCGGCGATAGCTGTTGACCTCAAAGGTGCCGACTATGAGCGCAAATTGGTATGGCGTACAAACGAGGGTTTCAACCTTCGTCCGTACTATCGTGCCGAGAACCTTGAAGGTCTTAAAACTTTGGGTACTCAGCCGGGTGAGTTCCCTTATTTGAGAGGTGTAAGCGGCGATAACAACTGGCTTACGCATCAGACTATTTCGGTTAAGTGTCCGAAGGAGGCAAACGCTACGGCGTTGAAGATGCTCTCTTCGGGTGTGGATTCGCTCGGTTTCTGCTTCTGCGATGCGGAGTATGTTCCGACTGCCGAGGATATTGATACGCTGCTTGCAGGTATCGTTCTTCCGGCTGTTGAACTTACGTTCTGTGGCAAACCGGTTGCTACGGTTGCACAGCTCGTTTTGGCAAAGGCAGAGAAGGATGGTGTAGCGAAAGCAGACCTTCGTGCAAACTTCTGTCTCGACCCGCTCGTTAAGGGTATGACCGTAAATGGTGCTTGTTGCGATTGCGACGCACTCGTTTCGCTCGTAAAGAGTACGCAGGAGTACAAGCACGTTCGCGTGGTTACGGTTTCGGGCCACAACTTCTCGGATGCCGGCTCGACGATTGTCGAGGAGTTGGCATTCTCGCTTGCAGCTGCTCACGACTACCTCGTGTGGTTGATGGAGGAGGGTTGCACCGTAGATGAGGCTGCGAAGAAGATTCGCTTCTCGCTCGCCGTTACGTCGAACTACTTTATGGAGATGGCAAAGTTCCGTGCTGCGCGTCTTTTGTGGGCTAACATCGTGAAGAAGTACGAGCCGGCATGCGAGTGCTCGTGCAAGATGTTCGTACACGCACGCACTTCGGCTTGGAACCAGACCGTATATGACCCATATGTAAACATGTTGCGTGGTACGACCGAAGCAATGTCGGCTGCAATCGCCGGCGTTCATTCGTTGGAGATTCTTCCGTTCGACTACTCGTATGAGACTCCGACCGAGTTCTCGTATCGTATTGCTCGTAACGAGGGCTTGCTCTTGAAGCACGAGTCGCACTTCGACCAGGTTATCGACCCGGCAGGTGGTTCGTACTATATCGAGACGCTGACCAACAGCATCGCCGAGGAGGCTTGGAAACTCTTCCTCGAAGTTGAGGAGAAGGGTGGCTATGAGGAGGCTCTCAAAGCGGGCTTCATCGTTGAGCGCGTTAAGGCGTCGGCTGCTGCGAAGGATAAGGCGGTTGCTACGCGTCGTCAGATTTTGCTCGGTGCAAACCAATATCCTAACTTTACGGAGGTTGCTGACGAGCAGGTTTGCGCTTGCGTTGTAGAGCGTAAGGCGGATGAGGCAAATGTTCTCACTCCGTATCGTGGTGCTATGGCATTCGAGCAGATGCGTCTGGGCGTTGACCGTTGCGGTAAGGAGCCAAAGGCATTCATGCTCACTTGCGGTAACCTCGCAATGGCTCGTGCGCGTGCACAGTTCTCGTGTAACTTCTTCGCTTGCGCAGGTATTCGCGTGCAGGACAACAACTTCTTCAAGAGTGTTGAGGAGGGTGTTGAGGCAGCGCTTGCATCGAAGGCGGACATCGTTGTTATCTGCGCGTCGGATGACGACTACGCAGAGTTGGCTCCGAAGGCAAAAGAGTTGCTCGGCGACAAGGCAATCTTTGTTGTAGCCGGTGCTCCTGCTTGCACAGAGGAACTCCAAGCAAAGGGTATTAACAATTTCATCAGCGTCAAGAGCAACGTACTCGAAACTTTGCGTGGCTACTTGAAGCAGATGGGTATCTAAACGGGAGGAACAGAAAATGAGAGCAAAATTTGCAGAATTGAAATATGAGGGTGGCGCATGCCACTCGAACGAGTCGGTTAAGCCGGCTTGGATTACTGCCGAGCAGATATCTGTCAAGGATGGCTATACTGCGGCAGATTTGGAGGGTATGGAACATCTGAACTATGCAGCAGGTGTGGCTCCGTTCCTTCGTGGACCATATTCGACGATGTACGTTATGCGTCCGTGGACGATTCGTCAGTATGCAGGTTTCTCGACTGCCGAGGAGTCGAACGCATTCTATCGTCGTAACTTGGCGGCAGGTCAGAAGGGTCTGTCGGTGGCATTCGACCTTGCAACGCACCGTGGCTACGATGCCGACCATCCGCGTGTAGTGGGTGACGTAGGTAAGGCTGGTGTATCGATTTGCTCGGTTGAGGATATGAAGGTGCTCTTCAATGGTATTCCGCTCGACAAGATGTCGGTGTCGATGACCATGAACGGTGCCGTGTTGCCTGTATTGGCATTCTATATCGTAACCGGTTTGGAGCAGGGTTGTACGCTCGACCAGCTGGCTGGTACCATCCAGAACGACATTTTGAAGGAGTTCATGGTGCGTAACACCTATATCTATCCTCCGAAGTTCTCGATGAAGATTATCGCTGATATTTTCGAGTACACCTCGAAGAATATGCCTAAGATTACCTCGATTTCCATTTCGGGTTATCACATGCAGGAGGCAGGTGCTACCGCAGATATTGAGTTGGCATACACTTTGGCAGACGGTTTGGAGTATCTTCGTGCAGGTATCAACGCAGGTATGTCAATTGATGCATTCGCACCACGTTTGTCATTCTTCTGGGCTATTGGTA
>JAFNYX010000070.1 GCA_017654125.1 Alistipes sp.
CACCCGCTGCGCCGTGCAGAATTCAGGCGCATTTTCAGCGCCATCTTCGACAAGGAGCGCGGACAACAACTACTCGACATCATCACTCAAAACGACGCCTTCATAGAGGATGCCGAGGCGCGAATCATATACGACCGCTATGCAGGAACCCTTCGACCTTCGTTACGCTCGGGAAAAGCCATCTGCATATATCTTATACACGGTGTAAAGATTCAGATACCGCGCTACGAAAAGACGCTCGGATAATACACAAACACTCTGCAATATGACTAAAACACTCTGCACGCTCTTTATTGCGTTATTGACACTCGGTGCCAATAACGCTTTTGCGCAAGACGCAGAACAGTATTCACCTCCGAAGTGGCTGTACAAACACACCACGGCGAGTGGTCGGGTGGTTACGGTAGAACGATTATCCGACAAAACCGGAGATACAGAGAGAGATTCGCACTATATGCTCATCACTATCGACAGAGATTCCGTTATGAGTCGTCCGAATCGTATTCCGGATAGTTCGGAGTATGCATGGGAGGCATATTGGGACATTCCCAAGCAATATCCAGCAATCGTTGCTCTGTTCGACAAAGTGGTGGAGAACGATCCGAAACTTTTGCTCACGATAAACCGATACGCTTCGGGCGAAATCGAACGATGCCTTATCGAAATGGAGTGCTCGGTCTTTGCCCGCCACTCGCTCGAAGATTTCGGACAGATTTTCGATGCACTCGATCGCATGCACATCATACCGAGCGTCTATAATTGCAACCACGACATTGCTGACCGCAAGACTGCCGGCCACTCGTTCCGGATGGGTATCCGAAGACATAAATCCGACGAAGAGCATTTCAACGAGTTGTCCAATCTACTCCTCGACACCGTTATCGGCTCATACCGCATAAAAGTACCCAAACATACCGAACTCATAAAAACGGACTCTGTCGAGCATCGCTATTACAGCATACGCATACGTCACATCGATGCAAAGTCGAGTGCCAGCACACCGTTCTGCAACCCTCATTGTCGCGAAATGATGCCTCGTATCGCACATGATCCGGCAAATAACTATTTCCGAAATATCGGAATCATAATGTCCGAAGTACCGTTTCCGAACGACGTTTACCGTCTTCTGTATTTCTATGTAAACGACCGCATAGATGCCGCACGAATAATCGTCGATACACAGACATACTCAAAAACCCCTATCGAGAAGTGGATAAACATCATACGGAGATTGTCGTTTCCGAAACTATCCGAAAACTACCCGTATCCGGATTGCGCAGACGAACTTGTGTATGGCATGAGTTACAATATGCACAGAGGCGAGCGATGGACGGAGTGGGGACAAAACTACCAAGAGGGCTATTACGAACCGAATTATAAAGGTGTGCCGAGGCCACAAAGATACGTACCCGACCATTTACACAAAAAGGATACAAGCATCGTTGTAAGCAAACGCGAAGTAAGAAGCACATGGATTGAGGACGAGAAAGGAGTCGTCAAGACATACCGCATTGACGTACTTTGCAAGCCGAATGCAAAACCAATTAACAGAGAGGCGAATAACGCCCAACAGATAAGGGAAGAACACGCCCTACGCAAACGCATCGATCATGAGCAAGTGTGCGATATTTTCCGTCGCTGCCTCAATTTAAGCGCAGAAAAGAAAGATATTGCCATCACCGTCAAGGTACAACCATCAGGCAAAGTACATAGCTATGCCATAGTGTTAAATAGTGGTTCGCATTGCAAAAATACGCCGAAAGATTATGCACGAGTAATCGGACAGCTCAACCGCGCAAAACTATTCCCCGCATGGCGCGATGCATATCCTTACGACAGCGTCGAGCACGGCTACAATTACTACGTAAACATCGACCACAAAACCAACTAACAATGCCACGGCACGAGTTATTCTTTCGAGCGTCAGAGCCAAAATTCTGTATTTTTACGAAAAAAGGGGGCGATTATTAAGTTTTTTGAGTAAAAAAGTGTATTTTTGCAGATTGAGAAAATATTACAAATTAAAAATACTGAAAAATTATGGCAAAAAATGTTGAAAATCAGCAGGAGCAAGCAGTTGCCGAAGCTGTCAGCAAAACAGAAGCATTTTTCGAGCAGAATGGTAAGAAGGTCCTTCTCGCTCTGGTAGTTATCGCCGCACTCGTTGCAGGTGGTTACGCTTACAAGGCACTCGTTCTCGACCGCAATGTAGAGCGTGCGTCGGAGCTTATCGTTGAGGCACAGGAGCGTTTCGGCGTGGAGAATCCGGACTTCGCTCTCGCACTCAACGGTGACGAGCAGGGCGCAGGTTTTCTGGATGTAATCGAGCAGTACGGTTCGACCGCTGCCGGCAACCTCGCAAAGCACTATGCAGGTGTATGTTACTTGCGTTTGGGCGACCTCGAAAATGCAGAGAAGTACCTCTCGCAGTACGACGCTGTGGAGGGTCTTCCGGGCGAAATTCTCAACGCACAGAACCTCGGTTTGCGTGGTGATGTAGCTGTCGAGAACGGCGACTACGTAGGTGCAATCACCCTCTACAAGAAGGCTGTTGCCGCTTCGGAGAATGAGCTCACCACTCCGCTCTACCTCTACAAGCAGATTTTGGCTAATGTAGCACTCGGCAACAAGGAGCAGGCACAGGAGTGCTTCGAGACACTCTCGACGAAGTATCCGGCAGCTCAGGAGACCCGCTTGGCGGATGAGCTCCTCGGCTCACTCTAAAAAAACGATTCGCAAACGGGGGGGGTAGTCGAAAATGTTATCGGCATCGGAAATACGCATTGGAGTTGTTGTGTCGCGTAACGACTATCGTCGCATTATGGACATTGCGACAGAGATTTATGCTCCACTGCTTCGTCGCGGTTGCCGAGAATCGAACATCACGCTTAAATATGTCCCGAGCGACTTTCATCTCGCTCTCGGCACCCTCTTTTTTGCCGAATATACCGATGTGGATGGTGTGATTGTTGTGGGCGAAGAGTTCGATACGAATATCGCAAAATCGCTACACGAACTGCAAATACAGTGGAATATGCCTGTCGAGTATCGATACAACGGCTCAAAGACGGGAGACGATTGCGGATTGGTCGATATGATTCAACTGCAAAGCGAAATGGCGGGCGAACTCCCCGAGGAGAAGAGTCCCGCATCGCGCCGCGAAAATATCAACTAACAACACCTACCACACAGAGTAAAGGAGGAATACCAAAGGTATTTCTCCTTTTTTCTTCTCTTTTTCGGGCTTGTCGGGTGTTTTTCTGCGGAAATATTTCTATATTTGCGTGATATAATACATTTGGACAGAAACATAAAAAACGAACTATGGGATTTTTTGACATATTCAAAAGCAAAAAAACAAGTGAACAACCCTCACCGGAGAATGTCGAACAGCAGCAACAAGAGCTCGACGCCGGATTGGAGAAGACCAAACAAGGCTTCTTCTCAAAACTGACGCGCGCCGTAGCAGGTCGCTCGACAGTTGATGCCGATGTGCTGGACGACTTGGAGGAGGTGCTCATCACTTCGGACGTGGGCGTCGATACAACCGTAAAAATCATCGAACGTATCGAGCAACGCGTGGCACGCGACAAGTATATCAACTCGACCGAATTGCAGGGTATCCTGCGCGATGAGATTGCACTGCTGATGGAGGAGGCCGAGGGATCGCGCGAAAATTTCGGTCTGGATGTCAAGGAGGGCGAGCCATACGTCGTAATGGTTGTTGGCGTTAATGGCGCAGGAAAAACCACCACCATCGGCAAACTTGCCGCACAACTCACCAAAGCCGGCAAAAAGGTATATATCGGCGCAGCGGATACGTTCCGCGCCGCAGCAATCGACCAACTTGGTGTATGGGCCGAGCGCGCAGGAGCAACAATGATTCGCCAGGAGATGGGTTCCGACCCTGCTTCGGTGGCATACGATACGCTTAAATCAGCCGTAGCAAACGGTGCCGACGTGGTACTGATTGACACGGCAGGCCGTCTGCATAACAAAATCGGATTGATGAACGAGCTTACGAAGATTCGCAACGTGATGGCAAAGGTCATCCCATCGGCTCCGCACGAAGTAATGCTCGTATTGGACGGCTCGACCGGTCAGAACGCTTTTGAGCAGGCGCGCCAATTCACGCAAGCGACACAAGTTACGTCGCTCGCCATCACGAAGTTGGATGGCACGGCAAAGGGCGGTGTGGTAATCGGCATCAGCGACCAATTCAAAGTGCCGGTACGATATATCGGTATCGGCGAGGGTATTGACCAACTGCGCATCTTCGACCGACACGAATTTGTTCGTGCATTGTTCGGTGACCAAAAATAACAGAACGAAAAACAACCGTCCCGAAGAAATGGAGAAGATTAACGTCATAACGCTTGGCTGTGCCAAGAATCGCGTCGATTCCGAGCATATCTCGGCACAACTCGCCGCTGCCGGCTACGAGATAGTTTTCGACAGCGACCGTACGGATGCAAAGATTGTGGTCGTGAACACCTGTGGCTTCATTGGCGATGCCAAGCAGGAGAGTATCGACACCATCCTACAAGCTGTCGCAGCAAAACAGGCGGGTGTCATCGAGCGATTATTCGTTATCGGCTGCCTGAGCGAACGCTATGCCGATGAGTTGCGCGAGGAGATTCCGGAGGTTGACGACTACTTCGGAGCACGAGATCTTACGGGTGTAGTCGAGGCTCTCGGTGTAACATACGACGAACATCGAGCAACCGAGCGTGTATTATCAACACCACGCCACTACGCATATCTAAAAATTGCCGAAGGTTGTAATTGGCGTTGCGGCTATTGTGCCATTCCACTCATTCGAGGCAAGCACCGCTCCGTTCCTATGGAGGATGTGTTGCAGGAGGCACGCACGTTGGCGGCACAAGGTGTCAAGGAGTTGCTCGTAGTAGCACAAGACACCACATACTACGGCATCGACCTCTATGGCGAACGCCGTTTGGCGCAGTTGCTCGAAGAGTTGTGCCACGTGGAGGGCATCGAGTGGATTCGTCTGCACTACGCCTACCCTACCGACTTTCCGCAAGAGGTGATAGACGTGATGGCCCGAGAACCAAAAATATGCAAATATCTTGACATTCCGTTGCAACATATCAGCGACAACCAACTCTCGCTTATGCACCGCCGCCATACCAAACAACAGGCCCTCGACCTGCTTGCTCGCTTGCGCGAAGCGATGCCTGATATGGCTATCCGAACGACGTTGCTCGTCGGTTATCCAAACGAGAGTGCGGAGGATTTCGACGAGTTATGCGACTTCGTTCGCGAGCAGCAGTTCGATCGTCTGGGCGTATTCCCATACTCGGAAGAGGAGGGTACATTCTCCGCTACACAACTTTCGGATAACGTTCCGCAACGCGTCAAGGAGTATCGTGCCGAACGCATAATGCAGATTCAGAACGGCATATCGCGCAAAAAAAACGAGGCGCGTATCGGTCGTACGGAGCGCGTTATCGTCGATGGTCGCCAGGGCGACTACTATGTTGCTCGTTCGGAGTTTGACTCGCCGGAGGTGGATGAAGAGATTCTCATCCCTGCCACGGAGCGTCGTCTGTTGCGTGGCCGTTTCTACACCATCCGCATCACGGCGGCCGACGACTACGAACTCTATGGCACCACCAAACTTGAATAACAAAAAAACAAAGAGATAAAAAACGTTATGAGTAACTACATTCTTCGCGAAGTAAAGAGCACGTCGGATGAGCGCAAATGGCTCTACGTCGATCGTTCGCTCTACGCGGACTACCCAAATTGGGTGTGTCCGCTGGATGACGATATTCTCAAAGTCTTCGACCCGAAGCGCAACAAGAAGTTCCACGAGGGCGAGGCGATACGTTGGTATGTCGAGGATACGACAACAGGCAAGGCGGTAGCGCGTATTGCGGCCTTCTACGACCGAGGTACGGCACACGAGGCGGGTTACGACCAGCCGACGGGCGGTTGCGGATTCTTCGAGTGTCCCAACTCGCAGGAGATTGCCAACATGATGTTCGATGCGGCTCGCCAGTGGCTCGCAACTCGCGGCATGGAAGCTATGGACGGCCCGATAAACTTCGGCTCGCGCGACTCGTGGTGGGGTCTGCTCGTGGAGGGTTTCGAATACCAGCCACTCTACGGAAATCCGTACAATCCGCCATATTACAAGGAGCTTTTCGAGACGTACGGTTTTCAAAACTTCTTCAACCAAAACTCCTACATATGGCGCGCAACGTGCGACCATTTGAGCGAAGTTGCACTCGAAAAGGCTCGTCGCGTATTATCGAATCCGGAATACAAAATCAAGGACGTATCCAACACCGACCTCTCGGTTGCGGCCGAGCATCTGCGCACCATCTATAATAAGGCGTGGTCGCTTTTTACAGGTGTCAAAGAGATGAGCCGCGAAGAGGCGCAGAAACTCATGCAAACGCTCCGACCGATTATCGACCCGAACCTCATCTACTTCGCCTACCACAACGACGAACCGGTCGGTTTCTTCGTTATGGTACCCGACCTGAACCGCGTAATCGGTAAGTTTGGCGGCAAGTTTGGTCTATGGCAGAAGTTGCAACTCATGTGGGATTTGAAGGTACGCAAAGCGAGCGACCGAGTATTCGGCATCATCTTCGGTATTACACCCGACTTCCAGGGTAAGGGTATCGAGAGTGCCATCATGACCTACATTCACGACACATACGTACTCACCGGTCGCAGCCCGTACAAGGAGTTCGAGTTTGCATGGATTGGCGACTTCAATCCGGTGATGAATCGTATGATCGAGCGTTACGTTTGCGCTACGCGTCACAAGATGCACACGACGTATCGCTACCTGTTCGACCGCACGAAGGAGTTCACCCGTTGTCCGAGAGTCGGCTTCCGCAAGCGCGAGACAACTCCAACGAGCACCGAACAGCAGTAATCAAAAAACCAAAGAAAAACTTCAAACATACAATGAAAACTACACCTTTCACCAAGTATCACATAGCCGCAGGCGCCAAGATGGCGGAGTTTGCCGGCTATAATATGCCAATCGAGTTCTCGGGCATCAACGACGAGCACACTACCGTACGCGAAAAGGCGGGCGTATTCGACGTGAGCCACATGGGCGAAATTTGGGTTAAGGGCGACAATGCATTGGCTCTCTTACAGCGCATTATGTCGAACGACTGCTCGAAACTCTACGACGGCAAAGTTCTCTACTCGTGTATGCCTAACGGCAAGGGCGGTATCGTCGATGACGTTTTGGTTTATCGTTTCAGCGAGAAGAAGTACATGCTCTGCGTAAATGCAGCAAATATTGCCAAGGATTGGGCTCACATCTGCGAGCAGGGCAAAGCCTTCGGCATGCAGGAGGGCGTCGAGTTGGAGAACGCGTCCGACCGCATCTGCCAACTTGCCGTACAGGGTCCACTCGCGATGAAAATCGTACAGAAGATGTGCAACGAAGAGGTCGAGCAGATGGAGTACTACACCTTCCGTCAGATGCCGGTTGCCGGTTGCGATGCTATTCTCTCGATTACCGGTTATACGGGTGCAGGCGGTTGCGAAATCTACTTGCACAACGAGGATGCCGACCGCATGTGGGAAGCGTTGTGGAGCGCAGGAGAGGAGTTCGGATTGAAGAACATAGGTCTCGGTGCACGCGACACGCTCCGTCTCGAAAAGGGTTTCTGTCTCTACGGTAACGATATCAGCGACACTACCTCGCCATTGGAGGCAGGTCTGGGATGGATTACGAAGTTTGTTGAGGGCAAGGATTTCATCGACCGCGACCTGCTCGCCGCACAGAAGGCCGAGGGCGTAAGCCGCAAATTGGTTGGTTTCAAGATGATTGACCGCGGTATTCCGCGTCACGAATACAAGATTGCCACAACCGAGGGCGAGCCGATTGGCGAAGTTACATCGGGTACGATGTCGCCGACGTTGAAGGTAGGCATCGGTTTAGGTTACGTTGCAACCGAGTACGCAAAGGTTGGCACCACGATTGCCATCATCATTCGCGACCGCCTTATCAAGGCCGAGGTTGTAAAACTTCCGTTCGTATAGAGCCTACACATCGCGCACAACAACAGCCCCTCCGCTCCCGAAGCCGAGGGGTTTTTAATTGCTCTCCGACACAAAAAAATTCCACCCGCGCTTGCGCACGAGTGGAATTTCTTATCTACCCACTGCCCCTTCGGGCGGAAGACTATTTCAACGCTGCGAGGTTTACATCCTTCGCAGCCTTCTTTGCCAACGATGCATCCTTCGAGATTGCCTCTGCAAGATACGACTTCGCTGCGGTTATGTTACCCTCCTTCGCTGCGATAACGGCACGCAGATACTCTGCCTTTGCCGAAGCATCAGCTGCGATGCTCTTCTTCGCTGCTGCGAGGTTACCGTCCTGAATCTGTGCGATAGCTGCATTGTAGCCGCTCAACACCTTCGACGAAGTGGTGTAGTCACCCTTCGATGCCGAAACCAATGCGTTGGTAACAGCGTCAGCGCCCTTTGCATACTCCTCTGCCTTTGCAACCTCGCCCAAGCCGAGATATACCAAAGCGTAGTTGTTATTCAACTCCTCCGATTTGTCGCCTGCCGCAGCAGCTGCGTTGAGCGATGCGAGAGCACCCTTATAGTCGCCCTGCTGTGCCTGTACAACAGCGAGGTTGTTGTATGCGCGAGCATCACCCGTCTTAACTGCCTCTTTGAGAGCCACCTCAGCAACAGCCGGCTGCATCTCTGCGATATGGAGCAACTCTTCGAGATTGAGCTCCGAAGCACGACCCTGCTCAACGAGTGCCTGCATCTCTGCATCGGTCTTACCGGTAATGTCTGCGCTGTTCACAATCTGCGCACGACGCAACTGCGGAAGAACATCGGTCTTCAAAGCACCGAATACCGACGAAAGGTTCTTAATCTCCTTCTCACGCTCGGCCGACGACGAGTACATATTCAAAACCTGAAGAATCAAATCCTTATCCTCAATCGACGATGCAGCAACTGCCTCCTGGAAACCTTCCCAGTCCTCACCGTATGCAGCAGCATCAATAGCAAGACCCGAGTCTTGGAGCAACTTTGCAACGGCCTTCACACCCGACTGGCTACGCTTGTCGGAGAGTTTGTCGTTGAACTTCTCCGGACCATCCGGCGAAGCATAACCATTTACATATACCGACTGCTTTGCACGGTCGTTGGTAAGGTTTGCATCAACCGCCTGCTTCAATGCAGCGATATCCTCTGCCTGCATAGCCTTCTTCGACACGTTCGACGAGTTAATCTTGTAAACGATGTTTGCCTTTACGACGTGAGTCGTTACGTTCTTGTAGTTGTTCGACAAGCCGAGCATTGCATCTGCATAATCGAGATCCTTCTGCAAGGTGTTTACACCCACAGCAATTTTACGACCGCACTCGCTCTTCAAAGCCACCGATGCAGCATCATTCTTCTCGGCAACAGCCAACTGCTCCTCGGTAAGAATCTCTCCGGTGTTTGCGTTTACGAGCGTGAACTCCTTGCAATTACCGCTCTTGCACTTAACCTCAACGAGCAACTTCAACTCACAATTCTCCATCTCCGGCTTGTAAGCAAACTCGATGTGACGGTTGATAGCCATATTCTCGCCACTCTTCACCTCGATACCATTCTCGGCAATCTTCTCGCCCTGCAAGAGGAGAGTCTCACCTGCAACCATACCGCCCTCGAAGAAGAGAACAGGCGTAACCTTAACAGCGGCTTTCTTATTAAAGTACTTTGCAGGAATCTCTGCCGTAATGTCAGCTGCAAGAATACCATTGTTGAGTACCAAAACCTCCGGCGTACAAGCAACCTTCACTGCCTCCGGGTCCTTTGCCATCTTCTTAAAGCAGTTACAACCCGACAGCGTAACAACCGCTACCGACAAGATAACTGCAATTCTCAATACGTTTTTCATAGTCATAATATTTTTTAGTGTTTATTTCTCTTTTGCAAAGATAAACATTTTTTCGATTAATTAAAGTTTCTTCAACTTCGATTTGAGTCGTTTCACCCACCCTTTTTCGGATAGAAAACGGGGCGAATCACAAAACTACTCGCCCCATTCCTATCAAAATCGCGTAAAACTACTCCTTGTGCGGACGACGCTCACCACGACGCTCCGGACGGTCGCCACGACGCTCCGGACGATCACCACGTGGCTTACGCTCCGGCTCTACCCAACCTTCCGGCTTCGGCAGCAACACCTTGTGCGAGAGCTTCAACTTGCCGGTCTTCGAGTCCAAGCCGATGAGCTTAACATCAATCTCATCACCCTCCTTCAAACCGGTCTCCTCCATCGTCTCGAAACGCTTGTAATCAATCTCCGAGATGTGGAGCAACGCCTCCTTACCAGGAAGAATCTCAACAAAAGCACCGAACGCAACAATCGACTTAATCTTACCGTGGTACTCCTCGCCAACCTCCGGTACGGCTACGATACCCTTGATGCGTGCCATTGCTGCATCAATACACTCCTTGTTCTGGCCGAATACGTCCACAACTCCGTGCTTATCGTTCTCCGTAATGGTGATGGTTGTATTTGTAGTCTTCTGAATCTCCTGAATAACCTTACCGCCAGGGCCGATAACTGCACCGATAAAGTCCTTGTCGATAACAATCTGCTCGATGCGAGGAACAAATGGCTTGTAGTCCTCAC
>JAFNYX010000012.1 GCA_017654125.1 Alistipes sp.
CACTATCGTAACAGGTCAGAAGATTCCGTTCTTTGCTGACCCTGACCAGCCTTATAATGCCGTTATGGCAAACGTGGCTCTGCGTGCTAAGGCAGATAAGATTATCCTTGGCGGTATGGGTCTTACAAATGACGACTTCCTCTACTTTAAGCAGGTGTTTGAGAACGCAGGTGCTTTGGACCGTATCGTGTCGTTCGTGAATACGACCGACAACCCGCCGGTAGAGCGTCTGCTCGTGCCGGATATGGCCTTGACGGCAGCCGAGTACTTTGCTGTGGATAAGGGCGAGAAGGTGTTGGTGCTTTTGACAGATATGACCCTCTATGCCGATGCGTTGGCTATCGTGTCGAATCGTATGGACCAGATTCCGTCGAAGGACTCGATGCCGGGTTCGCTCTACTCGGATTTGGCGAAAATTTACGAGAAGGCAGTTCAGTTGCCTAACGGTGGTTCGATTACCATCATCGCCGTAACAACCTTGTCGGGCGGTGACATTACGCACGCTATTCCGGATAATACGGGTTACATCACCGAGGGTCAGCTCTTCTTGCGTAACGACTCCGATACGGGTAAGGTTATCATCGACCCATTCCGTTCGTTGTCGCGTTTGAAGCAGCTTGTTATCGGTAAGAAGACTCGCGAGGACCACCCACAGGTGATGAATGCCTGCGTACGTTTGTATGCCGATGCTGCTAATGCAAAGACCAAGTTGGAGAACGGTTTCGATTTGTCGGACTACGACGAACGAGCATTGAAGTTCGCTCATGACTATTCGGAGAAGTTGCTTGCAATCGACGTCAATATCGACATTACGGAGATGCTCGATACGGCGTGGTCACTCTTTGGTGAGTACTTCACCCGCGAGGAGGTTGCAATCAAGGCCGAACTCATCGAAAAATATTGGAAAGCATAGTAACGAATGGCAATCAAATTTCAATATAACAAGACTTCGCTCGGCGAACTCGGCAAGCAGCTGAAAATGCGCCAGAAGGCCCTCCCTACCATCAAGAGTAAGGAGTCGGCCCTGCGCTCCGAGGTCAAACGTGCGAAGGACTCTGCCACGGACTACCGCGAAAAGTTGGATCGGCTCATTGCCGAGTACGACTATATGACGGCTCTGTGGGGAGAGTTTGATTGTACACTACTGCGCATCGCTGATGTCGCTTTGACGACACAGAAGATTGCTGGTGTGCGTATTCCGTTGCTCAAAGAGGTCATTTTCGACGAGAAGCCGTTCGACCTCTTCTCCTCGCCGGCGTGGTATGGCGATGGACTCGATATTCTTAAACGCATTGCGCGCCTAGGTATGGAGTTCGAGGTCTATAACCGCCAAATGGAGTTGCTCGACTACGCACGCCGTAAAACTACTCAAAAGGTGAACCTCTACGAGAAGGTGCAAATTCCTGGGTATGAGGATGCCATACGTAAAATTAAACGCTTCATGGAGGATGAGGAGAACCTTTCGAAGTCTGCCCAGAAGATTGTAAAGACACGTCAACAGCAAGCTGCAAAGGAGGGTGGCGAATAATGATAGTCAAGATGATGAAATATAATATCGTCCTACTGACCGAGGAGCGCGACAAGTTTATCGACTCGTTGCGTGAGGTAGGTTTGGTCGATGTTACCGCCTCGGGCTGGGAGCCGTCGGAGGGGGACCGCGCTCTGCTTTTGGATATCGAGGGTCGTGCGAAGGCGCTCGATGCGCTTGCTGCGTTGGAGCCGTCTGCGGATGCGAAGGTTGAAGGTAATGTTTATGCTGCATACCTTGCCGCGCAGAGCGAAATTGCTGCTGCAAAGGGTGAAATCGCTCGTTTGCAAAAGTTGCTCGACGAGTGGAGCGCATGGGGCGATTTCTCGGTCGAGCGTCTTGCGTCGCTTGCCGAGGCGGGTATCGTTCTGCGTTACTTTGCGACGCCGCTCTCGACCTTCGAGAAGTGTCGTGACGAGTGGTCGTCGCTCTATAACGTCGCCCTTGTAGATGACTCGGAGGGTGTTGCGCGTTTCGTTGTTATCGGTAACGGTACGGAGGATGTTTCGATTGATGCACAGGAGTTGAAGGCGCCGCAGATGAGCGTTTCGGATGCTCGTGAGGCGGTCGAGCTCTCCTCGGCGCGTATCGCTTCTGCAGAGTCGGTGCTGCGTGCGTGCGCTGCACGTCGCAACGAGATTGCGGCAGAGTTGTCAGCATTGAAGATGCGTCTCGAAAATGTGCGTATTTCGGCTACTGCCGACCGCGCAGCCGATGACTTGCTTACCGTATTGGAGGGTTGGTCCGAGGAGTCCACCTGCCCGCAAGTTGATGCATTGCTCGATTCAATGTCGAATGTCGTATATCTGAAAGAGCGTCCGACGCCGGAGGATAATACGCCGGTGAAACTCAAAAACAACCGTTTTGCTCGTATTTTCGAGTTGGTCGGCAATATGTACTCAGTACCTAAATACGGTACGATTGACCTTACTCCGTTCTTCGCTCCGTTCTATATGCTCTTCTTCGCCATCTGTTTGTGCGATGCGGGTTATGGTGCGGTAATTTTGGCGGCGGGTATTGCTCTGCTCGTCAAGGGTGGCGTGAAGATGCGCCAGGCAGCTCTCTTTTCGACCGTCTGCGGTGTGGCGAGTGTTGTGTTTGGTTTCTGCGCCAACTCGTTCTTCGGAATGACGATTTCGGATGCGCCGATATTCAGTGGCTTCAAGTTCCTTGATTTCCAGAACGACTTCTTTAACGTGTCGCTTGGTATCGGTATCATCCAAATTCTCTTCGGTATGGCAATCAATATCGTGGTTACGACGCGCACGTTTGGTTTCAAGAATGCACTTGGTTCGCTGGGTTGGTTCTTGCTTATCCTTTCGTCGTGTCTGGCAGGTGTTGCCGGTATGGTGGGAGTTGAATGGTATGCATTCTCGTCGCCTGCATATATGGCTACGGCCGGAGTTGCATTGGTGTTGATGTTGTTGCTCAATAAGCCGAGCTTCAATATCTTTGCCAACTTCGGAGTTGGTTTGTGGGATACCTATAATAATATAACGGGTCTGCTCAGCGACCTGCTCTCCTACATCCGATTGTTTGCAATCGGTTTGTCGGGTGGAGTGTTGGCGTTGGTTTTCAACTCGCTTGCTATGGGTCTCACGGGCTTGGATGCCGGTATCGAGCAGTTCGGAGTGGGTACTGTGTTCCAGATTTTGGGAGCATCGGTTATCCTGCTTATCGGCCACGGTATCAACCTCTTTATGTCCACCATCTCGTCGTTCGTTCACCCGATGCGACTGACCTTTGTGGAGTTTTTCAAAAATGCCGGTTTCGAGATGGGTACTCGTACCTTCGAGCCGCTTAAAAACGAATAAGTAACAAATAATTAATAATCACAAAAAACAAATTACAATTATGGCAAATTCAGCAATTATTATGGCCTACGTAGGTGTTGCGCTTATGGTAGGTATGGCAGGTATCGCATCTGCAATCGGTACTGCAATCTGTGGTCAGGCGGCAGTCGGCGCAATGAAGAAGAACGGTGGCGCATTCGGTAGCTACATGGTGCTTTCGGCGCTCCCTGGTTCGCAGGGTCTCTATGGTTTCGTTTGCTTCTTTATGGTAACGAACCTCTATCCGCTTGTTGGTCCGGCAATCACTCC